>CAMYKE010000032.1 GCA_947258895.1 uncultured Pseudomonadales bacterium
AGCGTGCAAGATCCGGCGAGAAACCAAATAGGCAATTCGCACTGTACTGACAAGGCTTCTGGGCATTGGATCGCCGAATCGGTGAGATATGGCGGCTAGGCCCCGGCTAAAAGCCGTAAAATAGACTTATGTCTAATATCTTTTTGCCGTTACCAATGCCACCTTCTGTTCACTAGGCGGCATGATCTCTTTTCAGGCCGAGCCGGACACTGGATTGAGGCAACTCTGACTAATACTCTGTAGGCGCCCTGGGGCGAGCCCTGCAAGCTTCATCCGCGGTGTTGGAAGTTTTGCCAATGCGATAAGCATTGACTGTAACTCCCGCCTTGCAGCTAAAACCTTTGCCTACATGAATGCAGGTAAGGGGCGTGAGCAGCACCCGAAGCTTCAGATCTCGCAGCGGGATTAAAGTATTAATCAGAATTGCCTTGCGATAGTATTTACCAGTGCGCGACCAGGAGGCACTATGTACCATTTCCACATCGCGGATGACCATCCGCTTTTCAGGAATGCATTACTGGAAGTGATTTCAAGTGATATGCCGGATGTAGTGACGACCCAGTCATCCGACTTTTCATCGACAATTCATGAACTGGAAGCCAATCCGGAAACGGACATACTACTCCTCGATTTACATATGCCCGGCAGCCAGGACCTGTTTGGGCTGATCAGCGTCCGCGAGAAATTTCCGTTAATCCCCGTAATGGTGATTTCTGCCAGCGACGACATCGATACCATTAGCCGCGCCATCGGTCACGGCGCAGCCGCTTTCATTCCTAAATCCGCCTCGCCGGATCAAATTACCGAAGCCATTAATGAGGTGTTGGAAGGTGAGAGCTGGGTACCCGAAGAACTGCGCGGCCGTTTAAAGCCTATCGCTGCCGAAGAAAAGGATATGGCGGCAAAAATTGCAACACTCACCCCCCATCAATACAAGGTATTGCAATATATCCGCGAAGGCTGGCTCAACAAACAGATTGCCTATGAGCTGGGCATTACCGAGGCCACCGTAAAAGCCCATATCACGGCGATTTTCAGAAAGCTCGGGGCCTCCAATCGCACCCAGGCGGTAGTCATGCTGAGTAAAATGTCACTGGAAGAGATAGCAAGCGGTTCCTAGCGCCTTCGTGAAATATCCGGGCTATATCCGTTTATTTACCTGCTGCAATAACGCCTTTAACTTACCCGGCTTAACCGGTTTTCTCAGCAGGTGGTAATTTTTTTCCTCCACCAGGATGGGTAAATCTTCATCCTGCGCCGCAGAAACAATGCATATGGCAAATCCGCTCCCCCAATGTCGCTGCATTTCCTCCGCCAGCTGAATACCCGTCGTCGCATCATCACCCAGTTGGTAATCCATGAGCAAAACACGGGGAGGACTGTTTTCCTGCAAATATTTTCTTGCCGTCAGCACTGAATTCAGGGTCACTATATGGCAATCCCATCGCCCCAGTAAACTGGCCAGGGCGGACAGGTTCTGCTCGTCATCATCAACGTAAAGCACTGAAAGGCCCGCGAGTTCCCCCGACGTCATAGGAGCCTGTTCGACCTGCGCAGCCGCTGCCGCAGTCGCCACCGGAAGCGAGACCGAAAAAAAGCTGCCCAGGTTAAGTGTGGAATGCATCCTGATTTCCAGGCCCAGCAGTTTGCTAAATCGCGAGGCTACTCCCAATCCGAGCCCAGCGCCCTCGGTATCCGTAGAAGCCCGGAAAAAATCTTCAAAGATCCGCCGCTGGTCTGCAGTGGATATACCTGGCCCCGAATCATATACACAGATCTCCAATCCCCAGCTGCGACGCCGGCAGCCAACCAGTATTTTTCCAGCATCCGTGTATTTCACCGCATTAGACATAAAATTTTGCACAATGCGACGCAAATAGCCCGGGTCCGTCTCGACGAAAAGTGAACATGGCACGTAATGCATTTCAACACCTTCAGCACACTGTACCGAAAACTGCTGGTAAAGCGGCTGCAGGAGGTCATCTACTGCAAATACCTTGGGGTGCGGTTTCAGGGTACCCGTATCCAGCTTGGCGATTTCAAACAATGACGAGATTATGGTTTCTGATGACTGGATTGCACTACGCAGATTACGGACAACCTTCTTTTCTGCACTTTCCAGAACATCCGTCTCCATGAGCGTACTAACGTACAGATTAGCTGCATTCAGGGGTTGCAAAATATCGTGACTGGCAAGCGCCAGAAAGCGTGATTTACTTTTGTTTGCTTGGTCGGCTTCCATTTTTGCCTCGACCAGCTCGCTTTCAATTTTCTTTCTGCGCTCGATTTCCGTCCTCAGGTCAAAATTGATATTTTCAATGGTCTTGGTCCGTTCCTGAACCCGCTCCTCGAGATGTTCGTTTGCTTCCTCGAGCTGCTTCTGTGCGGAAATAAACTCGGTAATATCATCGTAGGTAGTCACATAACCACCGTTTGGCAACGGGGTTCCCTTGATTTCAATAACGCTACCCTGCCCACGGCTACGCACAATCCGATACGGTTTGGCAGCACGCAGATAGGTGATTCGCTTTTGAACGTGATCTTCGGTCAACCCCGGACCCATCATTCCACGTTCGGAGTTAAAGCGGACCAGATCCGCGACGCTCGCCCCCACCGTCAACATGCCCTTCGGATAATTAAACATATCTTCGTAACGCTTGTTCCACGCCACCATTTCCATGCTTTCGTTCGCTACACTTATGGCCGAAGAAATGTTTTCGAAGGAGGCAAACAAAATATCCTGGTTAAAGCGCAATGCCTTGGTGGTTTCCTCAAAGATATTCACCACATCCTCTACCCCGAAACCTTCACCTTCATGCAGGGTGGCTATCATGGAACGCGCGGAAGCGACCCCCACTACACCCGCGAGCGCCTGTTCTGCACGTTCCAGAACATCGGCGGAAACCAGTTCCTGAATGGCTTCATCCCCGACTTGCTGGAACACCTCGGAAGTCGCCCTGGGCCCGATAAACTGATGCAGCAGAGCCCTCAAATCATCTGCGAAGACTTGTAGCTGCTTGCCCTGGTACCCTGACATCTGCCGCTCACGGCGGCAAAAGGCAAGGCTTTGAATACGATCTGACAGGTGCGTTTTGTCCAGCAGGGAAAAGCCGACGTAAGCAGCGAGATTGCACGCAATACTGATTAGTACACCCCGGGTATAGCTATCACTGAATTCGAAATTAAACAGGTATTCGGGACGCAACCAGCTTACATTTGCCAGGCCGCTCTCCAGTAGCTGCGGGTTCAGGACCCCTGCTTCGACGAGCAACGGCATCATCAGGGTGTAGAACCAGATAAAACCGCCCGCTACCAGCCCGGCATACACCCCCAGCGCATTACCTCGTCGCCACACCAGCCCGAGTAAAATAGCGGGCGCCAATTGCACAGCTAATGCAAATGCAATTAGCCCGATACTGGTTAGGGCGGCATTCCCGGCCAGCGTGGCCTGGTAAACATACGCAAGAAATACGACCAATACGACCGTCGACCGACGAGCGAACATCAAGGCCGGTGAATAATCTCGGCTGCGGTTGCGCTCCGAATAACGCTTGATTAGTAGCGGCAGGATGACGTCATTACTCAGCATCTGGCTAAGCGTTACCGTGGCCACAATGATCATGGCGGTAGCCGCGGAAAAACCACCCAGGAAGGCCAACGTGGCGATCGTTGGCATATTCCTGGCCAGCGGTAACGCTAATACATAACTATCGCCGGAAACTCCGGAACCATAAAAAATCGCGTTGCCTACCCAGGCGATGACCAACACAAAGCACATCACCAGCGCCAAATACCCGCTGAACGCCCACCGCGCTGTTTTCAGGTGCTGGTCTGAAATTCGCTCAACGAAGGTCACATGAAACATGCGTGGCAGGCAGAAAATAGCGCAGGCGGAAATAACCGTCTCCACAACAAAACGTAAATTAAGCGTCGATTCCGCAAAGGGCTGGCCGGCATGCTCTAACAGCTGCTCGGAATCGATGTCCGACCACACCCAAAGGGCGAGCAGCGCAACAGATCCCAGAGCAATTAATTTAACCAGGGACTCAAAGGCAATCGCGCTCATTAAGCCGGCATGGTAACCCGATACGTCCAGCCGTTTGGTTCCAAACAGCAACGCAAATACCACCATGCTGGCTGCGACCAGGAAGGTAATATCATAGCGGGCAACACCCATATCCCCCATAGTCAATACCAGGCTGTCCGACACCGCTTTCAATTGCAGGGCAATGTAGGGGACCGTAGCCAGCAGCACGACGAGTGTGGTGGTAACAGCAACGCCCTGCCGCTTGCCATACCGCGATGAGAGGAAATCGGCAATGCTATGAACATTTTCCTGCTTGCAAATCTGCCCCATGCGCTCCAGCAGGGGAAAACCAAAAGTAAACAACAATATGGGGCCGAGTAATATCGGCAAGTACGACCAGCCGGATTGCGAGGCGGTGCCAACCAGCCCGTAAAACGTCCAGGAAGTACAGTAAACGCCCAGTGCCAGGGCGTAGACAATGGGATGCTGCGGCCAGCTGCCCTCAACAAACTGACGCTTGTCGCCCCTGCGTGCTGTCCAGAACAGCAACCCTATATAGGCTAGCACCGCAATGATGACTACAGCTGGAGACATAGTTCTCGCTTCTGTTACGAAACCCGGATGTTCTGACTTTGCAGGGCACCTCTGAATAGTAACTTAATCCCTCTGCGAGATCTGGAGGTTTTAGTTGCAAGGCGGGAGTTGCAGCCAATGCTTATTGCATTGGTAAAACTTCCAACACCGCAGATGAAGCCTGCAAGTCTCTGTAAGCCAGAGGCATCAAGGTATTATTCAGAGGTGCCCTAACTTGCCAACGAGTATAACGGATTCGACATTAGTCGTATTTACGACCAAAGTCGTAACGCCAGCACCTGATTATGTTGATAGATTGCAATTGCCCAATCTGCAACGCGCATACAAATGAGGAACGAGGTATGAACACAGAAGAAGAGATAGTTAACAAGGCGGCGTACTGGAAAGCAAATGTGCGATTGATGATCACATTGCTTGTTATCTGGTTCGTCATTTCATTCGGTTTTGGCATTTTGCTGGTGGAACCGCTCAACAGTATCCAGCTCGGCGGCTATAAGCTGGGATTCTGGTTTGCGCAACAAGGCTCCATGTACGGATTCGTTGCGCTGATCTTTTTCTACGCTAAACGCATGACCGCATTAGATCGCCAATTTGGCTTCCACGAAGACTGAGCAGGGGAATTATTATGGAACTGCAAACTTTAACCTACATTGTAGTTGGCATTACCTTTGCCATCTACATCGGCATTGCCATCTGGGCGCGTGCCGGATCAACCAGCGAGTTCTATGTCGCGGGCGGGGGTATTCACCCTGTCGCAAATGGCATGGCAACTGGTGCTGACTGGATGTCAGCCGCATCCTTTATATCCATGGCAGGATTGATCGCTTTCTATGGATATGGAGGGTCCGTATTCCTGATGGGATGGACCGGCGGATATGTGCTGCTGGCCATGCTGCTGGCGCCCTACTTGCGTAAACATGGCAAGTTCACCGTACCTGAGTTTATTGGCGACCGTTTTTACTCCAAGACAGCCCGCATCGTTGCGGTAGTGTGTCTGATTGTCGCGTCAGTAACCTATGTTATTGGCCAGATGAAAGGTATTGGCGTCGCCTTCTCCCGCTTCCTGGAAGTTTCTTACGGCACGGGGCTGCTGATCGGTATGTGTATCGTGTTTTTTTACGCGGTAACCGGTGGTATGAAAGGCATTACCTATACCCAGATCGCCCAATACGTCGTGTTGATTTTCGCCTACACGATTCCCGCTATCTTCATCTCATTGAACTTGACTGGCAACCCTATCCCACAACTGGGGCTGGGCAGCACCATGGTGGGGACGGATACCTACCTGCTTGATCGGCTGGACCAGGTGGTAACAGAGCTCGGCTTTGCGGAATATACCACCCAGGCACGACTGAGTTCGCTCAATATGTTTGTCTATACCATGTCGTTGATGATTGGTACTGCGGGTCTGCCCCACGTCATCATCCGCTTCTTCACCGTACCCAAGGTGAAAGATGCACGCTCATCTGCTGGTTGGGCGCTGGTATTCATCACCATTCTTTACACTACGGCTCCTGCAGTTGCAGCGATGGCGCGTCTGAATCTGATGACGACTATCGAGCCTGCCGCTGGACAAAACCTGGTTTATGAGGAACGTCCACAGTGGTTCAAGAACTGGGAAAAAACCGGTCTGCTGAAGTTTGAAGATAAAAACGGCGACGGCAAAATACAGTACACACCTGACGCTACTACCAATGAAATGGTTACGGTTGACCGCGACATCATGGTGCTGGCTAACCCGGAAATTGCCAAGCTGCCCAACTGGGTAATTGCACTGGTCGCCGCCGGCGGTCTGGCTGCCGCGTTATCTACGGCTGCCGGTCTGTTGTTGGCAATTGCCTCTGCGGTGTCGCATGATCTGCTGAAAGGTGTCATAAAACCGAATATCAACGAGAAACAGGAGTTGATGGCGAGCCGTGTCGCGATGGCATTCGCTATCGCCGGTGCAGGTTACCTGGGCTTCAACCCTCCGGATTTTGCCGCAGGAACCGTAGCCCTGGCCTTCGGTCTCGCTGGTTCCTCCATCTTCCCGGCATTGATGATGGGTATCTTCAGCAAACGCATCAACAAGGAAGGCGCGATTGCGGGCATGATCGCCGGCCTGACGGTAACCCTGTTGTATGTGTTCCAGCACAAAGGCATCATGTTTATTCCAGGCACTTCATTCCTGGGTGGCATGCCGAGCAACTGGTTCTTTGGTATTGAGCCTAATGCCTTCGGCGCCATTGGAGCAGTTGTGAACTTTTCGGTAGCAGCTGTTGTTTCCCGGGTAACAGCAAAGCCACCGGAAGAAATCCAGCACATGGTCGAGAATTTTCGTATCCCGGCTGGCGCAGGAGGCGCTCAGGCACACTAACCGCCTGAGACAAGGTCTGAGGTCAGGCCCCTTTTAAGGGGTCTGACCTTTAGGCTCATCTGATTAATGACAGGATTTATCTGGCATCAATCGAAGCAGTCTTAACCAGAAAATAGGAGGCACAACAAATGTTTAAGAATAAACATATTATCGTTGCCATGATCGTCGCTCCCATTCTTGCGTTGCTGAGCTATTTTGCGACCGACCATGTGGTCAGCGAAAAGCCTCACGCGGCAATTGCTGGACAAAGCTATAAACTGGTCGCGAAATCAAACTGTCGGTATGAGAGTGGCCTCTGCACGTTAGAAAACGCCGAACTGAATATAACCTTGCGAGCCGAATTCCCGTCAGCCGACCAGGTCGTATTGTTGCTGACCTCAAATAATCCGCTCAAAGGCGCAAAAATAGCCCTGGCAAAGCCGGGTGAAAACAGCACCCCCGTCGAAATGAGTGCAATCGAGGCCGACACCACGCGCTGGAAAGCACAGCTCTACAGCCCATCAATCGAAGCTTCCTCGATCATGCTGGTAGTGGCTGCTGGTGAATCCAGCTACTACGCGGAAACAGGCATTGCTTTCGCCAAATATGAAACGAATTTCTCTCGTGATGGATGGGCGAATAATTCGCGTAACTCAAAATAACGGTATCGCAGTATGGTTGCTGAAACGGACGATATAAAGAGCTTTCTCTCCGACTACCCTCCCTTCGATGCGCTGGAACCGGAACAACTCGACCTGGCCGCTCGCAACCTGAAAATCGCCTTTAGAAAATCCGGCGAAATCATCGATTTTAACAGAATCGACCTGTGCCTTATCATTATCCGTACCGGGAGCATCGAGATACGACTGGCGGATGGCACCCTGGCCGATCGCTTAAGCACCGGCGGTTTGGTCGGCTATATGTCACTGCTCACCGACCAGGTTTCGGACCGCACCATTAGAGTGCTCGAAGACAGTCTACTGTATGAATTGAACGAGGCGACTTTCCATACACTTCGACACAAGTGCCGTACGTTTGAGTTGTTCTTTACGCGGGAACAGAACCGTAAATTGCGCGAGCTTATCCGGCCCCAGGATCAAAACCTGCAGCTCAATCTGCCCATCAGCGAACTCATGACGAAAAACCCCGTGTGTGCTGATTCACGGATGACTATTAGAGAAGCCGCTCAACTCATGACTGAACGGCGTGTTTCTTCCCTGCTGATTAAAGAAAACGATAAGCTGGTAGGTATTATGACCGACCGGGATCTGCGCTCACGCGTCCTGGCGAAAGGGATTGAATCGAGCGAATGCGTGTCTACCATCATGACTGCCAATCCAGCCTCTATCGATTCAACTCGCACGGTTCACGATGCACAGCTGCAGATGATGTCCGCCAATATTCACCACCTGCCGGTGGTAGGTCACGGCACAAAAGCCGTCGGCATTGTTGCTCTGAATGACTTTATCCGCGCCAACAACAGCGAACCCGTATTCCTGATTCAAGCCATTGGTCGCGCCAAACAAAGAGAAGACATCTATCGCGTCGCGCGAGACTTGCCGGAACTTACGAGAAAGTTGATCAAAGCCGACGTCCGGGCCGACGAAGTAGGCCGCATTATTACCTCGGTTACCGACAGTATGACCAAGAGGCTGCTGGGGCTGGGAGCGGATAAATTTGGTCCAGCGCCCTGTAGCTTCGCCTGGCTTGCATTTGGCTCGCAGGGACGACAAGAACAAATGTTGGGGTCCGACTAGGACAATGCCATGCTGATCAGCGATGAGATGAAGCCGGAAGATGATAGCTATTTCTTCAATCTGGCAAAATTCGTAAATGACGGCCTC
>CAMYKE010000033.1 GCA_947258895.1 uncultured Pseudomonadales bacterium
ATGTTCATTGAGGTCCTCGACCACGTCCTTGATATCTGCCCATACATAATGCGGCATCATGAACCGGTCGTGCAATTCCGTACCCCAGCGTACCAGTTTCTTGCGATAGGGATCCTTCCAGAAGCGTGCCAGCAGGCAGCGCAACAGCAATACCTGCACCAGCGCCATATGCGCATGCGGTGGCATCTCGAAGCCGCGGAACTCGAGGATTCCAAGGCGCCCGGTCGCGGTGCCCGGCGAATACAGTTTATCAATACAAAATTCCGCGCGATGGGTATTGCCGGTGATGTCGATCAACAGGTTGCGCATCAGCCGGTCTACCAGCCAGGGTTCGGGAACCTCGCCTTGCGGAAACTGGCTAAATGCAATCTCCAGTTCATAAAGCATTTCATCACGCCCCTCATCGACCCGGGGGGCCTGGCTGGTGGGTCCGAGGAACAATCCGGAAAACAGATAGGACAAGCCCGGATGGTGCTGCCAGTAGGTCACCAGGCTGCGCAGCAAATCTGGCCGTCGCAATAACGGACTGTCCTCCGGCGTTGCGCCACCCAGGGTCACGTGATTACCACCCCCGGTACCCGAATGGCGCCCGTCCAGCATGAATTTCTCCGTACCGAGGCGGGATTGATGCGCATCTTCATAGAGCGCGGAGGTGTTATGCACCAGCTCACGCCAGCTCTTGGCCGGATGGATATTGACCTCGATAACACCCGGGTCCGGAGTGATAAACAGGCGCTGCAGGCGCGGGTCCCGGGGCGGCTCGTAACCCTCGATAATAACCGGTAATTGCAACTCCTCTGCGCAGCGCTCGATCGCCCGGACCAATTCAATGAAATGCTCCAGGTACTGCAGCGGTGGCAGGAAAATATGCAGTTTGCCCTCGCGGGGTTCGACACACAGCGTGGTTCTCACCACCGCGCTCGAGCCACTGGCCTGTTTAGCGCTCGCTTCGCTGGCAGCGTCCTCGCTACCCGGTTCAAAATGCGCCCACAGGGTATTGACGTACGACACCTGCATTTGGTCCTGCAGCGCGGCAGCCAATGGCTCGCGCCGTGCAAACGGGTCGCGATCGGGTTTGATGTCCTCGTCATCCCCGGGCGTCAAGAGCGAATCGAGGGGCAATCGAAAGCCCATCGGTGAATCGCCGGGAATCAGGCTAATCCGTTCCGCCCGCAGCTTCCAGCGACTGCTGGTCCAGGGCTGGTCTTCCTCGCGGTGCAACGGCAGGAGATAGCCTGTGGGCTCGTCCAGGCCGCGGCTTAGCAATCTTGCCAGGCGGCGGCGCTCCAGGCCATCCTTCAGATTGGCTTTCTCGGGATCCAGGTTTTCCGGTACCTGTTGCTCTTTCCACAGGTAATACAGCGCATCCTCGAAAGCGGGCTGAACCAATCCGTCCGCTAATCCTAATTCACCGGCCAGGAGTCGCATAAACTGTTCGGCATCCTTGATCTCATGGCCATAATCCTGATCGACTCGCGCCAGCAATTTTGGCTCACACCACAGCGCTTCATCATCGGTCCGCCAGAAACAACCCAGCGCCCAGCGCGGTGTGGGTTCCCCCGGATACCACTTGCCCTGGCCATATTGCAACAATCCCCCGGGCGCAAACCGGTCGCGCATCCGCAGCAGCAGGTCCTTGGCAAGTTTCAGCTTGTGTTCGCCCAGGGCGGCAATATTCCACTGCGCCGAATCCATGTCATCGATGGATACGAAGGTTGGTTCACCTCCCATGGTGAGGCGCATATCGGCCGCATCGAATTCCTTATCGACCGCGTCGCCCAACGCCTGGATTGCCAGCCATTCATCGTTGCTATAGGGCTTGGTAACACGCGGATCCTCATGCACGCGCACCACTTCATTTAGGTAGCTGAACTCAACCTCGCATTCGTCGGTCGCACCGCTGATCGCGGCCGCCGAAATCGGGCTCGGCGTACAGGCCAGTGGAATATGGCCCTCACCGGCAAACAGGCCAGAGGTGGGATCGAGTCCGACCCAGCCCGCACCGGGCAGGTAGACCTCACACCAGGCATGCAGGTCGGTAAAGTCTTCGGCTGGTCCGGACGGCCCCTCCAGGGGCTTTACGTCGGGGGTGAGCTGCACCAGGTAACCGGAACAAAACCGCGCCGCGAGCCCCAGGTGCCGTAGTATTTGTACCAGCAGCCAACTGGTATCACGACATGAGCCCCGTTTCAGCTCGAGGGTTTCCTCGCAGGTCTGCACCCCCGGCTCCATGCGAATGTTATAACCGATATCCTGCTGCAACCGCTGGTTCAAAGCCACCAGGAAATCATTGATGGAGACTTTCGTGCGTGGCACTTCCGCTACCCATTGCAGCAGCAGCGGGCCATCATCGGTCACTTCAAGATACGGACCGAGCTCCTTTAACAACCCCCCGTCGTATGCAAAAGGGAATTTCTCCGCATACTCCTCCACGAAGAAATCGAACGGATTGATCACCGTCATGTCGGTAATAATCTCGACTTCGACACTGAGATGATTTTGCTTTTCGGGAAACACCAGGCGCGCCAGGAAATTGCCGAACGGGTCCTGCTGCCAGTTGATAAAGTGCTGCTCGGGTTTTACTTTCAGGGAATAACTGTAGATCCGGTTGCGACAGTGTGGCGCGGGTCTCAACCGCAAGACATGCGGCGCGATGCCGACATGGCGGTCAAACTTGTAATAGGTGTTGTGGTGAATCGCAACGCGAATACTCATGTTATATTTTTACCGTTCCGTTATTCGATGGCAAACCAGCTTTCCGAGAACCGGTCATGCAGAGTGCCCAGTTTTACCTGAATGCTGTTAAGGTGATCACGGAACTCCTGGTCCAGTTTGGCATAGCCACCGTGTGAATTGAGGGATTTTTTTACTTCCTGTAGTTGCCGCTTGACCTTATCGCCTCTCGGCAGGCGGTTAATCGCGCCCTCTGCCCGGTTGAGGCAAAATTTCACCGAGCGCGGGAACTGTTCATCTTCCAGCAGGAACTCCGCCACCCCCTGACCGGTGACCGGTCCGCGAATCGTTCGCAAGTAAGGCTGGTAGGCGTCGACAGAATGCAGCACGTTGCCCCACACGACCTGCGGTACATTGCCAGCGTGGCTTTCTTTGCCCATGCCCACTGACGCCCCGGCGTCGAGGATTCGGGTTACCATGTCGGCGCGCTCCAGGGTTCGACCGAGGCGCAGGAACTCCGACGAGACATCCTTGCTCATACTATTGGCCATCAGGCCGCTGAGCTGATGACAGGCTTTAATAATGCCTTCGAGAAATTCATGTCGGGTACCACGATTGATTCCCTGCTGCATATTCTCGCTCACCTCAAGGTGCAGCTCGTTAACATACTCCCAGGTCGCCTCCGGCACCACATCCCGGGATGTTCGCGCATTTTCGCGCACCATCTTCAGCGTCGATTGAATCGAACCGGAATTGGTTTCATCGGCCAGCATAAACTTGACCACGTTGCGCTCGTCGCGGACGGTGTACCGTTCCAGATATTCCTCGGTGGCGCTGTTCAGCACAACCAGGTTGTACCAACTCAGGTTTACCCCGCGGGGCAGGTCCATCAACAAGTCCGTGTACACCATCACCAGGCGTGCGGTATTTTCAATGCGCTCCAGGTAGCGGGCCATCCAATACACCCGCTCGGCAACGCGCGATAGGATAATCTGGCTCATCGGTCTACAATCCAGGTGTCTTTACTGCCGCCGCCCTGGGAGGAATTCACCACCAGCGACCCTTTGTTTAATGCCACCCTGGTCAAACCGCCGGTCGTCACATAGGTGTCTTTGCCCTGCAGGATAAAAGGCCGCAGGTCGAGGTGCCGCGGCTCTACCTGCCCCTTTCCCACCAGCGTCGGGGCAGTGGACAGGCTGAGAGTCGGCTGCGCAATGTAATTACGCGGGTTTTGCTGGATCAATTTGGCGAATTTGGCATGTTCTTTCCTGGTCGCGTGGGGTCCTACCATCATGCCATAGCCCCCCGATTCATTGGCCGGTTTGACCACCAGTTTATCCAGGTTAGCCAACACATAATCGCGCTGCTTCTTGTCATCACAAAGAAAGGTTTCCACATTGGAAATGATCGGGTCCTGGTCCAGGTAGTATTTGATAATCTTCGGCACAAAGGCGTAGACCACCTTGTCGTCCGCAACCCCGGCACCCGGCGCATTGGCCAGGGCCACTTTACCCTTCTTCCAGGCGCGCATCAAACCCGGCACGCCCAGCGCGGAATCCTTGTTAAACACCTCGGGATCCAGAAACAGGTCATCGATGCGACGATACACCACATCGACGCGCGCCGGGCCGGCGATGGTACGCATGTAGAGGCAATCATCGGAACCTACAACCAGGTCGTCGCCCTGCACCAGTTCCGCACCCATCTGCTGTGCAAGATAGGCATGTTCAAAATAGGCCGAATTGTAGATACCCGGCGTTAGCACCACGATCTGGGGCTGCCTTATCTTGCGCGGCGAAAGCGATGCCAGCATATTGAACAGTTGCGCGGGGTAATCGCCGATTGGCAGGATCACATCGTTCTCAAACAGTTCGGGCAGTACCCGCTTGGTTATTTCCCGGTTCTCCAGCATATAGGACACGCCCGAGGGCACCCGCAGGTTGTCCTCCAGGACATAGAACTCGCCGTCCTTATCACGCACCAGGTCCGTTCCGCAGATATGCGCCCAGACCCCGAACGGTGGCGACACCCCCACGCACTCGGGCCGAAAATTCTTGGAATCCTTGAGTATATGCTTAGGCAGGACCCCGTCCTTGACGATTTTCTGGTCGTGGTACAGGTCATCGATAAACAAATTTAACGCTTGCAGGCGCTGCTTCAGGCCCGCGGCGATGCGCTCCCAGTGCTTGGCGGAGATCGTGCGCGGTACAATATCGAAGGGCCAGGCGCGGTCAATATTGTCCCCGCCGGTATACACCGTGAAGGTGATTCCCATCTGCTGGATCGTCGCATTTGCCCATTCGCGCTTTTCCTCAAGTTCCTCTTCGCTGAGTGACTCAAGGTGCGAGGCCAGTTGCTTGGCAGGTAGGCGGGGATTACCGGACTCGGTTATCAGTTCATCAAAAAAACCGTTACTATTATAATTTTTCCAGCCAATACTCATAATTAGTTTTCGACCTGTAGATTTGATGCCGGTTGATCAATTTGAGCAATAATTATACCAATGGTAGAAGACCACAATTCACCCGCCCTCGCACCAAAATGATGTCTTTCGCGAATGTTCGTGTTCTCACGCCGGCGAAACGCCCCGTAATAAAGCAGCCACGCGCGGTGCTGGACTGACACAACCTGGATCTAAAAACGATGTGCGACCACCGTGGCATTGGTGAGCCAATCGACCCAGGCCGCCTCAAAGGCTTGCAGGCCGCCGGGATAGTGTGTACCAAAGAGGTCCGTTTCTGCAAGCACCCCGCAATAATTTGCCGACATCCGGCTCATCATCCCGCGCAACATCTGTTGGCCAGCATCGTGGGACATGAGGAAGAATGCAATTGACCAGGCGATGGCATAATGGTCCTGCAGGTTGCCCGCATACCAGTCCCGCGACGGTATTTCCAGGTAGCTGGCAAGGCCAGGCAACTGGTTATTCTCCAGCTGGCGCCGCAAATGGTCCAGATGGGCGCGTGATGGCTCGACCCGGCGCTGTTGGCCCTCCACCTGCAAGGCTTCGAAGTATTCCGCCATGCCCTCGTTAAACCAGGTGGGAGTATACCCGTACAAACCCGCCATTATGACGTGGCTGGATTCATGGCGAATTACCGCGCGCATAGCTGCGGGATTGTCGCCCTGAAATACCACCGCCTCATTGCTCTTGCTACTGTAAAAACCGGAATTGGTGCGCAATCCCGGAGCCACCTGGGTTTTGTAGGCCTGAAAATCCTGCGCATTCTCTATGATACGCAGGGTCAGCGTGACGCGGCGCAAGTGGTCGAGTTGCAGTTCGCGAGCGAGTATCCGGTAAATCTGGCGAACGTCGGTACTGATCCGGTCGCGGGCAAAAGCCGGCAGTGAGCGGGTATCCTCGATGATATCGAGAGTAAAGTAGCGGATACGGTCCTTGTAATACACCGACAGGTCTTCGCTCTGTCGATTCTGGTTGGGGGCGGCATCGCCATAATGGACACGGCCCTCGGAATCGACCCAGCGATATATTTTACCCTTGCTGGAGCGGTCGATAGCCAGGGTTTCCGTCTTGCCGCAGGCGGCGATCAACTGAAAGTTTTCCGTATCCGGGAGCACCCTGGCAACCGACCCGGAGAGTTCCATTAGCGCGGCCTTTGGCTGGCTGATTACCTGCTGTATTTTTTCAGATGAGAAAAACTGCCGGAGAAAACTGATATAAAAGGTCCGCTCCGCGGGCTCGGCAAAATACAGCTTCGCCAGCAACGGCAAAGTTATGATAAAACACAGCAGTATTACATTGCGCACAAAACGGAACACCAAGTGTGTTTCCCCCGTTCAATGAAAGCAGTTGTAAAATAAAGTAAGTGTAGTCGCTATCTACCGAACTGCGGAGCGCAGACCACTACGCTGCGAGGTTTTTTTGGCCAACCGGTCACTGTTATAATAAGTCCCCTTGCCCCCGCCATAGCAAAATCCGGGATGCCGTATGTTTTGTATCAGGGCAAAGCGGTACACCAGGAGTTATTACCCTGCCCAAAAGACCGGGGCTAAATCTTTTTTCCAGGTTTCGACAGAAATCCACGCTTTGCGTACTCTAAACTGGTACAACTCCATAAAAAGCGCTGCAATACGGGTTGCGTCGGGAAAACGCGAACCGTAGGCGGAGGAAACACACACAGATGTTGGGAAAGTCACTGCCATCGATGCAGGTAATCAGGGATCGCCGCCTCGTGCGACGCATGCTGGCGGGAGATGAACGCGCCTACCAGGCGTTTGTCGACGAATATTTCCCCAAGCTATATCGCTACGCGTTCCATCGGCTGCGGGAGCACCAGATGGTAGAGGATGTGATCCAGGAAGCGCTGGCCAAGGCAGCCCGGCGCATAGAGACCTTCCGTGGCGAGTCAACGCTGTTGACCTGGCTGACCCGGATCTGTCGCCATGAAATATCCCGGCTCCTGAGCAGGAACGAGCGGTATGAGGATACCATGTTGCCCTATTTGAATGACGACATTTTGTGCGCGGTAGTCGAATCGATCGAGTCCACGCATCAGTATGAGCCGGATGCACTTTGCCAACGCAATGAACTCGTCAGCCTGATCCAGTTTGCGCTGGACCAGTTACCCGAACACTATGCGCTGGCGCTCGAAATGAAATACATCGAAGGCCGCAGTTCCAGGGAAATCGCGGCCTGCCTCGAAATCGGTGATGACGCCGCCCAATCCCTGCTGGCCAGGGCCCGGCAAGCGTTCAGGGAAGTAGGCGAAACCGCAATCGGTGCGCTGCTCGATAACGGCGGCGCGGGAACCCATACATCCGGGGTAGCTACTGATGCAAGCAAATAATGATCACTCCAACTCCCGCAGCGACGAGAAGACCGTCGCTCGCTTGCTGGCGCTGGTCGGGCGCGGAGCCGCGCTGCCGGACTCGACAAAAACCGCATGGGACCAGACTTTTAAAGCCGAACTGGACGAGGTGGTCGCGCGCCGGCGCCGGCGCCGGCAACTACGCTGGCGAGTAGCTGGCGGTTGTGCAGCGGCGGTCATGCTGACAGTCCTGTGGAGCCGGTTCGAGCTGCTGACGCCCACCAGTGACGCCGCCGTCGCGCATATCGTAACCGGTATCGGCAACCTGCAGATCGACTCCGCAAACCGCGCTGGCGAGTCGCTGCCGCCAGGCACCCCTGTGGAACCCGGCACCCGCCTGCAGACCGGAGCGAACAGCTTGTTTGGGCTCGACTACAGTGGCGCGCAGATCCGATTGAATGAACATACCGACGTGCGACTGCACGCCGATGCGATTGAACTATTGAGTGGGCAGGTGTACATCAGCAGCGATGACCCGACCGATTTGACACCGGGACGGGAGCCACCCGTCGCTCGGCCGCTGAGCGTGCGCACCACCCTCGCCACAGTCACCGATATTGGCACCCAGTTTACGGTCCGCTTCGATCACGGCGGCTTAACCAGTGCCGTGCGTGATGGCGCCATCAAGCTCACCCTGGCATCCGGAGAATACACCGCAATCGCCGGCAGCGACTTCGCGCAGCAGGTCGCGGTGTCCAATACCAGCGAAGTCGCGATCACCCATACCACAAGGCATGGCGCTACCTGGGACTGGACGAAGTCGCTGGCGGGCAATTTCGCCATTGAGGGCCGCACTGCGTTTGACTTCCTGAACTGGGCGACCCGGGAATCCGGCCTGCGGCTGGTATTCGAGGACCGGCGTACCGAGCTCAAGGCGCGCAGGACCATCCTGCACGGGGATATATCGAACCTGGGGCCTGACGAGGCGATCGATATTGTGCTCGCGACTACCAATCTCACGGCGCGACGCCCGGACGAGAACACCCTCAGGATTTCCACGCTGACGGAATGAGGGCGGCCAGGTACCTGCGCGAGGACCATCAGGGACATATGCAGCCTATGTATCAGCATCGTAGTGGACAGGAAGTTCGTAACACGCCCGAGCCCGGTGCGCGCCGCATTGCCGTGGCCCGACGTTGCGCTCCTGGCACCGTTAATCCGGCCGGGAGCGGAAATCACAGCGTGCCAACGTTCCT
>CAMYKE010000034.1:0-10501 GCA_947258895.1 uncultured Pseudomonadales bacterium
CCCGGCGTGGCGGATCGGCCGTGTATTGCCACATCCGTTACCGGAACACCACATCGAATTCCTCCTGGGTATACAATGGCTCGACCTGTATCGTGATGCTGCGATTAATGAACGCTTCGAGATCAGCAAGGCTCGAGGACTCTTCATCCATAAGGTAGTCGGCTATCGCTTGCGATGCGAGCACCATGAAACTGCTTGAACCATAAGCCTTGGCCTGGCGTAGAATCTCGCGAAATATTTCGAAGGAAACGGTCTCCGCTGTCTTTACCAGGCCCCTGCCATCACACTCGGGGCAGGTCGCACATAGCACCTGTTCCAGGCTCTCGCGCGTGCGTTTCCGTGTCATCTCAACGAGCCCCAGTTCCGACATACCAATAATGTTGCTCTTGGCATTGTCCCGTTCCAGCAACTTTTCCAGCAGCCGCATTACCTGACGCTGGTGCTCCGGATCGGCCATATCGATGAAATCGATAATGATGATACCACCGAGGTTGCGCAATCGCAGTTGCCTGCCGATCGCTATGGTCGCTTCCATGTTGGTCTTGAACAGGGTTTCCTCGAGGTTGCGGTGGCCGACAAATGCGCCGGTGTTGATATCGATGGTAGTCATCGCCTCGGTTTGATCGAATATAAGATAACCGCCTGATTTCAGTGGCACTTTTCTACCAAGCGCTTTCTGAATCTCGTCCTCGGCATTGTACAGGTCGAATATCGGGCGCTCACCTTTGTATAGCTCGACACAACCCTGGAGTTCCGGAACGAAAGCATCCACGAAGGCGACCAGCTTCTGGTAGGATTCCTGCGAATCGATGCGGATCTTCTCCAGCCCGGGGCGAACAAAATCCCTGATCGCCCTGATGTACAGCGGCAGTTCCTCATAAACACAACCCGGTACCGGCGTACTCGAGACGTTTTTCTCTACCGAAAGCCACAGACGCTTGAGGAATTTTATATCTGCCAGGATTTCCTCCTTACCCGCACCCTCGGCAACGGTGCGCAACACGAAACCGCTAGTCTCGGGCAACTCCTGCTCATTCATGCACTCCTGCACGAGGTTACGTAATCGTTCCCGCTCGGTTTCATCCTCGATGCGCTGCGACACGCCAATATGCCGGGTGCGCGGCATATAGACGAGGTAACGGGAGGGTAACGAGAGATGGGTGGTAAGTCGCGCGCCTTTGGTCCCGATTGCGTCCTTCACGACCTGAACGGTAATCGCCTCACCCTCACGCAACAGGGAACGAATATCGCCGCCGTTATGCCGCTCTTCCACCCCGTCATCGTTTATTGCCACAATGTCGGTGGTGTGAATAAAGGCTGACCGCTGCAGCCCTGCATTGACAAACGCGGCCTGCATGCCGGGCAGTACTCGCTCTACCTTGCCCTTGTATATATTGCCGACGAGGCCACGCTTGCTGGAACGCTCCACGTAGATTTCCTGCAGCATGCCGTTTTCCAGGATACCCACACGGGTTTCCATGGGTGATACGTTGATCAGTATTTCTTCGCTCACCGAACTTGGTCCTTCCTGCTGTGATGGTCGGATCGCCACTGCGGGTGATGCAGCAACAATTGTGTCAACGATTCCAGATAGATACTCCAAAACTCCGAAGTAGTTCGGCGGTCTCAAGCAGGGGTAACCCTACCACTCCGGAGTAACTGCCCTCGAGGCGCGCCACGAACGCCGCGCCAAAACCCTGGATGCCGTAACCACCGGCCTTGTCGCAGGGCTCCCCTGATTGCCAGTACGCCATGCACTCCTCACGTGATAGTTCTCGAAAGGTAACCCGCGTCTTTACCAACCGGTATTTTTCCAACGTTCCCCGCCGTATCGCCACGGCAGAATACACCTGGTGGGTTGTACCGGATAGTGCCCGCAGCATCTGCAACGCTGCTTCATACCCGGCCGGTTTACCCAGGATCGCGTCACCCGTAACAACCGCAGTATCCGCTCCCAGCACCGGCAATGCCAGTGCCTGCTCCGATTGCAGCCAACCGGCACGGGCCTTGTTCCGGGCGATTCGAAGCACATAATCGGTAGCAGTTTCCGCCGCTCCGATGGCCTCATCGACGTTACTCGGGAGGACTTTGTACAATACCCCTAACTGACCAAGAAGTTCACGGCGGCGCGGCGACGCCGATGCCAGATAGAGCTCCGGTGTCACGCAGCCACCAGCAAGCGCAGGCGTTCACTGTCGTGCATCGTTACCGGACTTGCCGCGCTACTGGACCGAATAATAACGGCGCACGCCCCGCAGCAACACGAACAACCACGGCCACAGCATGGCGCTGATAAATGCGGGCATCAGGAACATCAGCGTCTGTGTCGAGCCTCCCAGGATACCCTTGATCCAGTGCGAAACAATCTGGTAAATCGCGACCAGCATAAATACAAACACGGCTTGCTGGAGCCAACTGAACATCCGTACCCGTCGATACAGTAACAACATGATATAGGCAACCAAAGTCAGAGAAAGTGCGTTCAGGCCCAGCAAGCTGCCCTCCAGCAGGTCGAGCAGGATTCCCATTATCCATGCCGAACCGAGGCCGACGCGCTCCGGAATGGCGACAATCCAGTATAGCAACACCAGCACTACCCACTCCGGACGCCACCACTGCAGATCTTCCGGCAGCGGCAGCGCGCTCAGCATCAGCGCCAGCAAAAACGACAGGAAAATCACCCAGGTGCCGCGCGCTCGATAGACCATCAGCTTCCTTCCCCCGGCACGGTGTTGGTCGGCTCGGCGATGATGATCGCGGGTCCTTCGTCCCGCTTCGGTTCTGCCCGCGCCAATACCAGGATTACTTCGCGACTGCGGGTCAATTGTGCGGTCGGTAACGCGCTTACTACTGCAAAGGGCTGCCCTGGATCACGCCGCACGCGATCGACCACTGCGACGGGATAGCCATAGGGGAAGCGTCCCCCCAGCGCCGAGGTCAGCAGCACATCACCCTTCTTGATATCTGCAGTATCTGGAAGGTGCAGCAATTCCAGTTCATCGAAGACGCCGTTACCCGCCGCGATTGCCCTTACTCCTGTGCGATTCACTTGCACCGGGGTGGCGTGTCGGGAATCGGTGATCAGCAGCGCGCGACTGGTATAGCGATTCACGTTGATGATTTGTCCCATCACGCCGTGCGCATCCAGCAGGGCCTGCCCGACAAACGCCCCATCGGCGCGTCCCTTGTTGATAATCAATTCGTGGGTAAAAGGCTCCGGATCCACCCCGATCACCTCGGCAACCATTACCGCCTCATCGAGCACGGCGGAGCTCTGCAGCAATTCACGCAAGCGAATGTTTTCCACCGTCAGCGCAGCCATTTTCTGTAACTTGCGTTGCAATACCAGGGATTGGGCCTTGAGCTCCGCGTTTTCCTCGTGCAGGTCATCATAATCCGCGGAGATGCGGTTGGCCCAGTTCCATACCTGGGCCGGCATATCGACGACGATCTGGATGGGCGCCACGAGGGTGCTTAACACCGAGCGCACCGACTCCATCTGCTTAAAGCGATAGTCGGCCACCAGCAATGCAATCGACAGAATACCCAGGATAAACATCCTGAAGCCAATATCGGTATCTTTGGTAAATAAGGGCTTTATCTTAGACTCCGCCGAGGTCCACTGGACCCGCCTGAACACCAGCCAGATTGTACCACTATCCCGGTTTCTTCATGAAAGGATTGGAACACACCGCATAGACCGCGCCAGTAGTGAATAATTTCATTGCTAATCATATAGTTAAAAATAGCACAGGATCCGTGCTCGAACGGCGATAGCGGTGGTTTTTCAGCCTTTTTATGAATCAGTCCACAACTGGACACGAAATGCTCAGTTCCGAGTATGTCCATGAATTGATTATGCTTGGTACGGCATATCCCCGCGTCCCGTACGCCGCTACCGTGGGCTAGCAAAACACAATGTCACCCGCGGCAGGCCGCATCGCACATTGCCTGTTTCCCTCTCCGCCAAAAC
The DNA here is from genome assembly GCA_947258895.1 of uncultured Pseudomonadales bacterium. The sequence continues at coordinate 3,974 of CAMYKE010000034.1, forward strand.
AAAAAAACCGCCTCCCGGGAGAAAGCGGTTTTGCGCCATGCAATTGTGACGGGTTAATCCATGGCAGACAGGTCGAGGCCAATATCCACCCATTCCAGGGCCTTGCCGCCACCGCGAGCTACGCAGGTCAATGGATCATCCGCGATAATGACCGGCAATCCGGTCTCTTCACTAAGCAGCCGGTCGATATCGCGCAACAGGGCGCCCCCGCCGGTAAGCACCAGGCCAGTCTCGGCAATATCCGAAGCGAGTTCGGGTGGTGACTGCTCCAGTGCGCTTTTGACGGCGCTGACAATCGCGCTCAATGGTTCCTGCAGAGATTCCAGGACTTCACTGCTATTCAAGGTAAAACTGCGCGGAATACCTTCGGCGAGATTGCGGCCCCGCACATCGATCTCCCGGATCTCCTCACCCGGGTAGGCGGTGCCGATTTCCTGCTTGATACGCTCCGCCGTTGCGTCGCCGATCAAGCTGCCGTAATTGCGGCGCACGTAGGAAACGATCGCTTCATCGAACCGGTCGCCACCAACGCGTACGGATTCCGCATAGACGATGCCGCTAAGCGATATAATCGCGATCTCGGTGGTGCCGCCACCAATATCGATCACCATGGATCCGTTTGCCTCTTCGACGGGCAGGCCGGCTCCAATCGCCGCCGCCATCGGCTCATCGATCAGATGTACCTCGCGGGCTCCGGCACCCAGCGCCGATTCCCTGATCGCACGCCGCTCCACCTGGGTAGATTTGCAGGGCACACAGATCAGCACCCGGGGACTCGGCTTGATAAAATTATTCTCGTGCACTTTGCTAATAAAGTGCTGTAACATTTTCTCGGTGACCAGGAAGTCTGCAATCACGCCGTCCTTGAGGGGACGAATCGCGGTAATATTGCCGGGTGTGCGGCCGAGCATTCGCTTCGCATCCATGCCAACCGCCGCGACGGTTTTCTGACTTCCCATCTGCCTGATGGCTACCACGGACGGCTCATCGAGCACAATTCCCTTATCGCGCACGTAGATCAGAGTGTTTGCCGTACCCAGATCGATGGATAGATCCGAAGAAAACAAACCACGTATTTTTTTGAACATCGACATTTATTCTTGCCCTGAAAAGCGCCTGACCGCAGTAAATGCGCAAATGTATCAACGCAGGGGTTATTGAGCAAGGAAGAAATGTGATAAGTTCTCTCTCTTTTTGGCGGCCTCGGCTAATCAGCCGTTGCCAGCCGCAACGATAACTCCGCGGGGTTGCCGGGCTTAGCTGAAAATCACGAGACACAGCATGACAATTGAACGCACAGATATTGAAAAAGTGGCCCACCTGGCACGCATTGAAATTCACGAGAATAGCATCGAGGGTTATACCCGCGACCTTGCCAATATCCTGGCGCTGGTTGACCAGATGCAGGCGGTTGACACGAATGCCATCGAGCCGATGGCGCACCCCATGGATGCAGGGCAACGGCTGCGTCCGGACCAGGTCACTGAGACCGACCAGCGCGAGCATTTCCAGAAGATCGCCGCGGCAACCGAGAACGGTCTGTATCTGGTCCCCAAGGTCCTCGACTAACAAAGGCTAACGCAAATGCACAACAAAACCCTTGCCGAATTGAGTCACGGATTGGCCTCCGGGGAGTTTTCCAGTGTCGAACTCAGCGAGCACTTTCTGAATCGTATCGAGCGACTCGACCCGAACTACAACTCCTTTATCAGTATCACCCGCGAGCGCGCCCTGGCGAATGCCCGTGCAGCGGATGCCTCGCGCGCTGCCGGCACGGCGACTCCCCTCACCGGGATCCCAATCGCACACAAGGACATTTTTTGTACAGACGGCGTGCGCACCAGTTGCGGATCGAAGATGCTGGATAATTTTATCGCGCCGTACGACGCCGGCGTAGTGGAACGGTTTGATGCCGCAGGCGCGGTGAGTGTCGGCAAGACCAACATGGATGAATTTGCCATGGGATCATCCACCGAAACCAGTTTCTATGGCCCGGTAAGCAACCCCTGGGATACCGAGTGTGTGCCCGGCGGATCTTCGGGCGGCTCCGCAGCCGCCGTTGCTGCGCGGCTGGTGCCGATGGCTACCGCAACGGATACCGGCGGCTCCATCCGCCAGCCTGCTGCGCTATGCGGCGTTACCGGGCTGAAACCGACCTACGGCCGCGTGTCGCGCTGGGGCATGATCGCTTTCGCTTCGAGCCTCGACCAGGGCGGGCCGATCGCAAGAACTGCGGAGGACTGCGCCCTGACCCTGCAGACAATGGCAGGTTTCGATAGCCGGGACTCCACCAGTATCGATCGGGAAGTACCGGACTATACCGCAAGTCTGGAGCAATCGATCGAGGGCTTGCGGATCGGCTTACCCAGTCAGTTTTTCAGCGCTGCGCTGGAGCCCCGGGTCGCCGCAGTCGTGCAAAATGCGATCGCGGAGTATGAAAAGCTGGGCGCATCGATCAAGGAAATTTCCCTGCCCCATTCCGAGTTGTCAGTGCCTGTATATTATGTAATAGCGCCGGCGGAATGTTCCTCCAACCTGTCACGGTTCGACGGGGTACGCTTCGGATACCGCTGCGAGAACCCGGCGAGCCTTGAAGATTTGTACAAGCGCTCGCGCAGTGAAGGTTTCGGGGTCGAGGTTAAACGCCGCATCCTGATCGGAACCTACGCACTATCGGCGGGCTATTATGACGCCTACTACCTCAAGGCCCAGAAGTTGCGGCGCCTGATCAAGGAGGACTTTGTCAGCGCTTTTGAAGACGTAGACGTGATCATGGGCCCCACATCGCCGACCCCCGCGTTCAAGCTCGGTGAAAAAGTAGATGACCCGGTGAGCATGTACCTGGCGGACATTTTTACCATCTCCACCAACCTGGCGGGGCTGCCGGGCCTGTCCATTCCCTGCGGAATGGTGGACGACAAACCAGTAGGCCTGCACCTGATCGGGAAGTACTTTGATGAAGCCAAACTGCTCGCCGTTGGCCACCAGTTTCAACGTGCGACCGACTGGCACCAGCAGGCGCCCGAGGGCATTGAATAGCAGCAAACGAATCGCAGCCAGCAGCGTAAAAGCGCACCAGGCGTCGGCGAAGCGCCGCCGCAAGTAAAGAGGTTATACAGTATGCAATGGGAAACCGTTATCGGGCTCGAGATACATGTCCAACTCGCCACCCGCGCCAAGATCTTTTCCGGGGCGAGCACGGCTTTTGGTGCCGCGCCAAACACCCAGGCGTGTGCAGTGGATTTGGGACTTCCCGGCGTGCTGCCGGTCGTAAACGAGGAAGCCATCCGGATGGCGGTCGCCTTCGGCCTGGCCATCGATGCGCAGATCGGGCGGCGCTCCGTATTTGCACGTAAAAATTACTTCTACCCGGATTTGCCCAAGGGTTACCAAATCAGCCAGATGGAATTGCCGATCGTGGGCCCGGGTCATATCGAGATTACCCTCGAGGATGGCAGCACCCGGGAAATCGGCGTGACCCGCGCCCACCTGGAAGAGGATGCCGGAAAATCCTTGCATGAGGATTTCCATGGCATGACCGGCATCGACCTGAACCGCGCCGGCACTCCGCTGCTAGAGATCGTATCCGAGCCGGACCTGCGCTCCGCAAAAGAAGCGGTCGCGTACCTCCGGCAGATCCATTCGCTTATCCGCTACATTGGCATTTCCGACGGCAATATGGCCGAAGGCTCGATGCGCTGTGATGCGAACGTTTCGCTGCGGCCGGTGGGCCAGGCCGAGTTCGGCACCCGCGCCGAGATCAAGAATATCAACTCGTTTCGCTTCGTGGAAAAGGCCATCAACTACGAAGTCGAGCGGCAGATCGATGTGCTCGAAGGGGGTGGCAAGGTCGTGCAGGAAACGCGCCTCTACGACTCTACCAAAAACGAAACGCGCTCCATGCGCAGCAAGGAAGAGGCCAACGACTATCGTTACTTCCCGGACCCGGACCTGCTGCCGATAGAGCTGGACGAAGCGTACCTGGCAGCCGTCAGGGCATCACTGCCGGAACTCCCCCACCAGAAACGCCATCGTTTTGTCGAGCAGTTCGGGCTCAGCGCCTATGACGCCGACCTGTTGTCGAGCTCCCGGGAAACTGCCGAGTATTATGAAGCCGTGGTCCAGGCCGGCGGCGATGCCAAGCTGGCGGCTAACTGGATCATGGGCGACCTGGCCGGAGCCTTGAACAAGGCGGGCGAGGAAATCCGGCATAGCCCGATCAGTGCCGCGCAACTCGCGGTGTTACTGCAACGAATCCAGGATAGCACCATTTCCGGGAAAATCGCCAAGACGGTATTCGAGAGTATGTGGGACACCGGCGAGGATGCTGACAAGATTATCGAATCCCGCGGCCTCAAGCAGGTGTCCGACAGCGGGGCGATCGAGGCGATGGTGGATGCGGTGCTCGAAAATAGCGCGGCACAAATTGCGAACTATCGCAGCGCCGATGCCGGCAAGCGCCCTAAAATGCTCGGCTATTTCGTCGGCCAGATCATGAAAGCCTCGAAAGGCCAGGCCAACCCGAAGCAGGTGAACGAGATCCTGCTGAAGAAACTCGACGAGTTGATCAAGTAAACAGGGTACACCAATTCTATGGCACCTAAAAAAGACAAGGCAAAAGTTCTGGACGAAGTCCTGGACGAGCAACGCATCCAGTCCTTTCTGGATATTAGCCCTCCAACCGGAGTGGATGCCGACTATAACGTTCTGGAGAAGGCCTACCGGTGCGCCCAACAATCCGCTACGATTCCACATGAACGACGATTATCAGGAGCTCGGTTACTGTGTCGTTCGCGGCCTGTTCAGTCCCGCCGCACTGCGCGATGTACAGGCTGTGCTACAGGAGTTTCACGACGCGTGGCTGCGCGGGAACTACCAGTCTTACCAAAGCGGCGCCGTGAACAGCTCCTACCTGACCGGTCCGGCGTACCTCGACGCCAGCCAGCGCCGTATACTCTTCCAGTTTATCGCCGGCCGGCGCCTGATGAAGCTGGTGAGCAGCGTCATTCCCGTAGATCCGGCCTTCCTGAATACCCAGCTGTTCTTTAACCCGCAGGATTCGCGGCAATGCAATTACTGGCACCGCGATATCCAGTACAGCGGTGTCGATATCGTTGAGCAGAAGCGCGCTCTCATACACAGCAACGTGGTGCATTTCCGGATTCCTTTGCAGCGCGAGTATGGCCTCGAGCTGGTGCCGGGATCACATCGTGCCTGGGATACCGAGGAGGAGTTTGCAGTGCGGATGGAGCTGCAGAATCGACAGCGTCATGAGAATCTTTCTTCCGGCCGGGCAATTCCGCTTGAACCGGGGGATCTGCTGGTGTTTTCGGCCAATATGATACACCGGGGTTTGTATGGTCTGGATCGCTTCGCCCTCGACATCCTGTTTTGCGATTCGGATCCGAAGCTGCTCAAATACGCGCACGCAGATTGCCTGCCCGATGCCGCCACGCTGCGTTCCCTGGAAAATGGTGTCGCGTTTGACAACACGCGCAAGGTATTGGCTAAGCAATCATGACTGCGAAACAGAAACAGCAGCATGCGCCGGGCACGCTGTAATGGTAGCGAAACGGGTCCTGGAACATGGCGACCGGCCCTGTACAAAGAGGTGAGCGAAAGTGCAAATCTGGGTTGATGCGGACGCATGTCCCAAGGTAATCAAGGAAATCCTGTTTCGCGCGGCGAATCGCGAACAGATCATGGTAACGCTGATCGCCAACCAGCCGCTTGCGGTGCCACAATCCAGATACATCAATGCCGTACAGGTGGGCTCCGGGTTTGATGTAGCCGACCATGAGATCGTACAACGCGCGCAACCAGGGGACCTGGTGATAACCAGCGATATTCCGCTGGCCGACGAGATCATTACCCAGGGGGCGCTGGGGTTGAGCCCGCGCGGAGAACTGTTCACCAAAACGAATATCAAGGCGCGGCTGAATATGCGGGATTTCCTCGATACCATGCGCAGCAGCGGCGTCCAGAGCGGCGGTCCGCCCGCTCTGAAGCATGCGGACCGGATGAAGTTCGCCAATGCGCTGAATCGGCTGTTGGCCAAGCGGGATCAAGGTTCTAACTAGGATCTGGTGGCAACGCACCGCCAGTCGGAGCGGTTCCCAAAACCCCGGGGGACGTCTGAGGTTACGTAGTAGCTGGCTTTGTTCTGTTGGAGCTGCCTGCGAACAGGTTTCGCTATCCCAGGGGAGGCACCTCTTGTTGCGCATTCTGACAGAACCCGGTTACCCAAAAGCATGAGCCCGGGAATCGCTGCCGCGCGGAGTTCCCTTCGCTGTTCGGAAACTCCTGCGGCGGGACAACTCACTGCGTTCAGACACGGCCCGCCTTTGCTCCGGATTTTACTGCGCTTCTCGGCAGCTGGACGGGCCGGGCGTGGATTGTACTCGTGAGGTACGTTCAAGGTTTAGGGATACCGGATGTTGTAGATCTCAGTGGTGCTGGATTACTTTTGGAACCGATGGCTTTTTTCCGCCGACACCCGGGAGTGTCTCGGAGGGTGGTTACCATAGC
>CAMYKE010000034.1:10537-11178 GCA_947258895.1 uncultured Pseudomonadales bacterium
CGCAATCGATGGTGGATGGGGGCTAATAGCTGGAACTGCTGGGCGCCGAACTTATCGTGTGACGGCCTATTGCGCAGAGCGTGGGAAGCAGTTAGCTTATGGATTTGATTCAGCTGAGGGCGATAACGTGCAATGAGTAAATACTGGAGCGAGGCGGTTCGCAACCTGCGGCCTTATACACCGGGAGAGCAGCCGCGGGACCGTGATTTTATCAAGCTCAACACCAACGAATGTCCGTTCCCGCCCTCCCCGCGGGTGGCGGAGGCCATTCGGGCGGTTGCCAGTGACGAATTGCGACGCTACCCGGACCCTGACTCCCGTGCCCTGAAACAGGCACTTGCCAGCAGCTACGATGTCGCGATCGACCAGGTATTCGTTGGTAACGGGTCCGATGAAGTATTGGCCTTTGCCTTCAAGGCGTTCTTCGACCAGGCGCTGCCGATTCTGTTTCCGGATATTACCTACAGCTTTTATACTGTCTATTGCGATCTGTTTAACATCGACTACCAGACTGTCCCGCTCAACGACAAGTACGAACTCGAGCTGAATGACTATCGCAAGGATAATGGCGGGAGCATCTTCGCCAATCCAAATGCGCCCACCGGCATTGAGCTCGGCCGCGAAGCCATCGAGGCGCTTGC
>CAMYKE010000035.1 GCA_947258895.1 uncultured Pseudomonadales bacterium
GTATCTGCCCGGGCGCCCGGAGCCCGAACTGCTGCCCCAGCTGCTGACCCCCGCAACGTTGATAAACGCACTGCAAGATTCGGAAGTTTAGATCCCCACAGCGCACCAGACCCGTTATAATCGCAACTCAATCGCGCTGGCTTTAATCGGTATTCACGTTACACGCTGTGTTTGAAACACCGGGCATACAACTCGACTGGGATTCCATATCCACGGTATTACTGGACATGGACGGCACGCTGCTGGACCTGCACTTCGATAATTATTTCTGGCTAACCCACATCCCCCTGCGCTACGCGGAGAGACACCGCATCGAGCCTGCCAGGGCACTGCAGCACCTGGAGCCCCGTCTCCGGGCGCCCCAGGGCCGGCTCAACTGGTATTGCCTCGATTTCTGGTCCGACGAACTCGACCTTGATATCGTAGCGCTGAAGCGCGAGGTGGATCACAAGATCGCGTTCCGCCCCAATGTCATCCCGTTCCTCCGCGAGTTGAGGAAGAACCGCAAGCGCTGCGTGATCGTGACCAACGCCCACCAGGCCAGCATCGCCCTAAAGATTGAAAAAACGGCGCTGCATGAGCACGTCGACCGAATCATCTCCGCCCATGATATCCGCGCACCCAAGGAGGACCAGCATTTCTGGATCCAACTACAGCAACTGGAGCCCTTCGACAAGGCCGCCGCCCTCCTTATCGATGATAGCCTGCCGGTGCTACGCTCGGCACGGCGGTTCGGCATTGCGCACCTGTTGACGATTCGCCAGCCCGATAGCCAGCAACCCGAACGCGACCCGCAGGAATTTCCGGCGGTGGGCTGTTTCGGCGAGATCACGCCTGTCTGAGTTGCATGCAGGTCACCGACGATGAGTGAAGCAGCGGTCCGCCTGGATAAATGGCTTTGGGCAGCGCGCTTTTTCAAGACCCGCGCACTGGCAAAAAAAGCTATCGAGGGCGGCAAGGTGCACTACAGCGGCAGTCGCGCAAAATCCAGCAGGAATGTCGAGATCGGCGCCAAACTGAGCGTGCGCCAGGGCTGGAGCGAAAAAACCGTGGTCGTCACCGCGCTGGCGGACCAGCGCCACTCCGCCAGCGAAGCAGCAACCCTGTATTGCGAGACCGAGGAGAGCATCGCAAAACGTGAACTCGAAGCGCAGCAACGCAAATTGCAACGCGCCGCGCTACCTACTACACCGCAACGGCCCACCAAGAAACAGCGCCGCGCGATCATTCGCTTTAAAAATATCCATGATCCCGAATAAACGCAGCCGGCGCGGGGCTCCCCGGCGCCCGCACGCAACTGGCAGCGAATCGCGCAAATGATGACCACAGCGGGCGGGCGGCATTGCGCAATGCTCCGACACCGCTTATCGTACCTCCATGGAGTGTACTCATGAGTAATGCCGACACCCTGCAGGGGTTTATCTTTCACGAGCTCGCTATTCGTGGTCAGGTTGCAGGACTACAGCAATGCTACCAGGATGCGCTGGCAGGTCACGCGTATCCCGTGGGCGTGGCCCGGCTGCTCGGCGAGGCGATGGCGGCGGCCGCTTTGTTGAGTTCCAACCTGAAGTTTGCCGGTACGCTATCCATCCAGGCGCAAGGGGATGGCCCGCTGAACCTGCTGCTGGCCGAGTGCCGGCATAACCGCGAACTGCGCGCCGTCGCCCGCTGGGTGGAAGAAGACGTCTGGGATGACCTGGAGGGCGCACTCGGCCACGGGATCCTTGCGATCACCATCGAACCTGACAGGGGCCAGCGCTACCAGGGGATAGTACCACTGGAGCAGGGCTCGCTGGCAATTTGCCTGGAGGAGTACTTTGCCCAGTCCGAGCAACTCAATACCCGGATCTGGCTGACAAGTGATGGCAACAGCGCCAGCGGACTGATGGTGCAGGCACTGCCGAACGCCGGGGTAGCCAGCGACGAGGGCGCCGCGGCCTGGGATCGAATTTCACTATTAACCTCCACCCTGACACCGGCCGAATTGTCCGCTTTGGATAACGAAACCCTGCTGTACCGGCTCTACCATGAAGAACGCGTCAGTGTCTTCCCCGCCGCAGAGCTGCTGTATGCTTGCCGTTGCAGCCGTGCCCGCTTTTCGAAGGCCATCCGGGCACTGGGTCGGGACGAAATCGAGGACATACTCGAGGAGCAGGGTGCAATCGTCACGCACTGCGAATTCTGCAATCGCGAGTACCGCTATACCGCACAGGACCTGCAGTTACAGCAGGGCGATGATCCCGATTCAAAGCCGCCTCCTCCCCCCACCCTGCACTAAACGCGCGGCCGGGAACTCTATTCAGTGGCGTAGACCTACTCGCCATAAATGCCACTTATATTCAACATCACCAGATCTACTTAGTCGGTTTGGGGGCTTTTTGCCATAATCATTCTGTCAAAACCGGCTTTAGCAACGGGTGTTACCGGCCTCAAACCCGGGGACCAGCCGGTCAATCAATGCCGAAACCAGAAGGAATTTTGGATGATCAGTACCGCCGAACAACAGTTGCCAGACCTGGCCCGCTTTAACCTCAGCACCCCGGAACTCATCGAGCATGCCATCACTAATGGCGAGGGCCGGCTTGCAGTGAACGGATCACTGGTCGTCGCCACCGGGAAACGCACCGGTCGCTCGCCGCTGGACCGCTATATCGTGCATGAACCCGGCACCAGCCACAATATCGACTGGGGCCCCGTGAACCGGCCTTTCCCCGCCGATCGGTTCGATGCGTTATGGGATCGCGTCAGTAATTACCTGCTGGACAAGCAACCATTCTCCGCCCAGCTGCACGTTGGTGCAGACCCGCAGCACTACCTTCCCGTGCTGGTAAACACCGAGACTGCCTGGCACTGTCTGTTCGGCATGACGCTTTTTATTCGCCCCGAGACCTATAACCCCTCCGACAAGGCGGAATGGGAAATTATCAATGCGCCCGGATTTACCTGTGATCCCGAACGGGATGGTACCCACAGCGACGGCGCCGTCATTATTAACTTTGCCCGGCGACGCATACTGCTGGCAGGCATGCAGTATGCCGGGGAAATGAAAAAGGCCATGTTCTCGGTACAGAATTACCTGCTGCCCGAACATGATGTACTACCGATGCACTGCTCCGCCAATACCGATGGCGGAGACGACGTTACGCTGCTGTTCGGACTCTCCGGTACCGGCAAGACCACCCTCAGCGCCGACCCCGATCGGTACCTGATCGGTGATGACGAGCACGGCTGGGGTAAGGACAAGGTGTTCAATATCGAAGGCGGCTGTTATGCCAAGTGCATCAACCTGAGCCGGGACACCGAACCGGTGATATGGGACGCCATCAAGTTCGGGACCATTGTCGAGAACGTGGTGATGGCCCCGCAAAGCCGTGAACCCAATTATGACGACGCGTCGCTAACGAAGACCAGCCGGGCCGCGTACCCGCTCGAACATATTCCCGTCCGGGTCAGGGAAAACCGCGCCGGTGAGCCCAGCGCCGTTATCTTCCTGACCTGCGACCTCCCCGGCGTGCTTCCACCGGTAGCCATCCCGAGGAAGGAGGCCGCCGCCTATCATTTCCTCAGCGGGTATACGGCGCTGGTCGGCTCCACCGAGATGGGCTCCGCGCCGGGAGTTTCAGCGACCTTCTCAACCTGTTTTGGCGCTCCTTTCTTTCCGCGTCCTGCCGGCGAATACGCCGAGTTACTGATGAAACGGGTGACGGAATTTGGTAGCCAGGTTTACCTGGTCAACACCGGCTGGACCGGTGGCGCCTATGGCAAGGGAGGCGAGCGCTTCAGCATCCCGACTACCCGCGCCGTGATCAAGGCCATCCAGAGCGGTAGCCTGGCCGGCGCCAGGACCGAACACCTCGATATCCTGAACCTGGATATCCCGCTGGCCGTGCCCGGCGTCGACAGCAACCTGCTCAATCCACGTAACACCTGGAGCGATGCCGCGGCCTACGACCTTCAGGCGAGCGAATTAGCCGCGCAATTTACCGCAAACTTTGGTAAGTTCTCAGTTTCTGACACCATAGTTACGGCGGGTCCGAAGACCGGATAGCCGCCGGTGCACGAACTGGGAGCATGACCAAAGCAGTTGGACGATGAGCTGGCAACACGCATAGAACTGCTTGGCAGGCAGCAATCGATTTCCGAACTGTTGCGCATCATCCGGGGCATAGAGAAGGAAGGATTGCGCACCACCCCGGCCGGCGAACTGGCCCAGACTCCGCATCCCGCGGGCCTGGGTTCAGCGCTGACCCACCCCTACATCACCACGGATTACTCCGAGGCGTTGCTGGAGTTTATTACCCCGACTTTTCACGCCGCCGAGGGGGCGCTGGACTTCCTCGACACCCTGCATCGAGTCGCCTACACCCAGCTGGCAGATGAAAGCATCTGGGCGGCCAGCATGCCCTGTTTTCTCGGTGGCGAGGACAGCATTCCCATCGCCCGCTACGGCTGTTCCAACATCGGCACTCTCAAGCAGGTGTATCGGGAGGGCCTGAAGTGGCGTTACGGCAAGATGATGCAGACTATTGCCGGCATTCATTACAACTTCTCCCTGACTCCCGATTTCTGGCCTGAATACCAGCGACTGCTGGGGCTGAGCGGTGATCTGCAAGCGTTTCAAACCGGCCAGTATTTCGGCTTGATCCGCAATTTCCGGCGCTACTCGTGGCTGCTGCTCTACCTGTTTGGCGCTTCGCCCGCGCTATGCAGTTCCTTCATTCAGGGTCGCCCCCACCAGTTGCAAACCCTCAAGGGGCGCGGCCTGTACCTGCCCCATTCGACGTCCCTGCGCATGAGCAAACTGGGTTACCAGAGCGACGCGCAAAGCGATCTGCACGTGTGTCACAATTCCCTGCAAGAGTACGCCGCGACCCTCGGCAGGGCCGTCAACACGACCTACCCCGACTATGAAGAGATCGGCGTCGAGAGAGACGGGATCTACCGGCAGCTCAATACCAATTTATTGCAGATTGAAAACGAGTATTACAGCGACATCCGGCCAAAACGCATCACGCCTTCCGGCCTCAAGCCTCTGCAGGAACTGGCGCGACGGGGTGTGGAGTATATCGAGGTGCGGATTCTCGATATAAATCCCTACCTGCCGCTGGGAATCGACGCAGAACAGATCCGCTTCCTGGATTGCTTCCTGCTCACCTGCCTGCTGCAGGATAGCCCGGCTACCTCCCGTGAAGAGAACCGCATGCAACAGGTCAACAAATCCCTGGTGGTGCAGCAGGGGCGCGACCCGCTGCTCGAACTGAACCGCACACCGGACACCAGAATAAAACTGCGCAGTTGGGCACTGGAGATCTTTGCGGATCTGGGTGCCGCGGCGGAAATACTGGATAAAGCGGGTAGTTGCGATCTTCACCGACAGGCGGTTGTCAACCAGCGCGAAAAGTTACTGCATCCGGAATTGACTCCCTCGGCAATGATCCTGTCCGAGCTAAACGAGCACAATATCTCGTTCTTCGAGTTTGGCATGCGTCAGACCGCGGCCCACAAAGCGGTATTTAATGCGGACAGCCTGTCCACGGACGAGCGCTCATGCTTTGATCTGCTCGCCGAACATTCGCACCAGCAACAGCAGCAAATTGAACAGCAGGATACACTGGATTTTCCGGAATTCCTGCGTCGCTACCTCGATCAGTAAACGCGGCTGTTTACATTACTTCTGTACAAAAAAAGTACTGAACAGAATATCATCGATCATCGCGGCACCTTCTTCTGCCTCCATCACTGCCTGCAATTCGCCCAGCGCCGCAACCCTCAGCGTCTCCTTCGCCTCGATACCCTCGACACTGTCATCGGTCTGGCGACTCAGCAACATCACCAGCGCATGGCGCAGGGAAGGATTATGATGGACTACCGCGCGAAACGCGTCCAGGGAATTGACTCGCAACGAGACCTCCGCCTTGATGTACTTCATGCGGCCAGGACCACCGTAATTGGTTACCAGGGGAGGGGTCAGGTCGACATAGCGGACGTCCTCGGTGTCTTCTTCCTGGGCCAGTACGGGAAGATTTAGCGAGGCGGATAGCAGAATTATCAAAAATAACTTAACGGTCATACCAGTTCGGTCTCCGGATTTTTGAATTTAAGTTTCGCCAGCGGGGGTTTCAATTGCCCCAACTGAACCTATAATGGCGCGAACATCATTTAAGTATAGATGTCGTCCAGCAGCCCTCCAAATTAAATGTTTATGAATCTTCCCCACGCGCGTCACCTGTTTCTCTTTGGCCTCGGCATCTGCGTTGCGCTCATCGGCAGCGCTTTTTACCTGCAATATGTCGAGGACCTGGAGCCTTGCCCGATGTGCATGGCGCAACGGATTATGGTCTACCTGGCCAGCATAGTGTTTTTGCTCGGCGCAGCGCACAATCCCGTGCATATCGGGAGGCGGATCTACGCCGGCGTCATATTGCTCGCAAGTCTGGGCGGGGCCGGACTGGCGAGCCGGCAACTGTGGCTGCAGGGGTTGCCCGAAGACCAGGTGCCGGCATGCGGTCCCGACCTCGACTATATGCTGGAGGTGTTTCCGTGGCAGGAGGTAATCACCGTGATGCTCCGCGGCACCGGCGATTGCGCAGAGGTCCAGTGGACTTTCCTGAGCCTGAGTATTCCCGGCTGGTCACTGCTGTGGTTCACCGTGCTGGCTGCACTGGCACTCATTATCTGGCTGCGCAAGCCGATACAGATACAGAATTGATCAAATCTGTAGAATCCGAGCCCGTAACTATGAAAAACACCGCCCTAACCAGAGCCCGCCACCGAGTCCTCATTGGAGGGTTTGCAATCCTGTTCCTAACCGCTTGCGAAAAGGCAGCAGGACCGGCCGTGAGCTGGGAAACGGCGCAGCAGGGGCTGTATGCCGCGGCGCTGTCCAATAACAGCAGCCATGCGGTGGTCGGCTCCATCTACCATGGTGGTAGCCTGTGGGACGTACGCTCCAGGGAACGGCTGTATAACTGGAACCATAGCAAGGGAGATTTCACCGGCATTGTCGCCGCGGCGTTTTCCCCGGAAGGCGACTATTCCGCCACCGCTTCCGAACGCACCATCGTGCTGTGGGAGGTCGCCACGGGTCAGCCGGTGTGGTTCTGGACTGCCAGCGGGGATATCCTTAGCATGGCGTTAACCCCCAATGGCGACTATGCCTTGCTGGGACTGGATGACCACAGCGCGGTGCTGTTCGATATCAAGAACGGGGGTGTAAAACGAACCTATCGGCACAATGGCAAAGTGCGCAGTGTATCACTCACCGACGATGCCCGGTTTGCCCTGACCGGGTCCGACGACCGTACTGCAAAATTGTGGGATCTCGATAGCGCAGAAGCGCTCCATACCTGGCAACACGAAAATCAGCTGATTACCACTGCGCTATCGGCGTCCGGTAAGTATGCATTCACCGCCGCGCAGGCGGACAAGGCGCTTATCTGGGATACCGGAAGTGGCCAGCAAGTAAAACAAATGCCCATCGCGAAAAGCAGCTATATCGCCGGTGCCGCTTATACCGCCGCGAAGTTTTCCAAGGATGAAACCAGGCTACTGACCGGCACCAACAGTCAACTGGTACAGCTCTGGGAGTTGGCCAGCGGTACTGAAGTGAAGCGCTGGAAAGTGACCAAAAAAGACAAATGGAAACCCTCCGCGGCCACCGTCGTGGCGGTCGGGTTTGGCGGCAAAGCGGGACAATATTTTGCTATTGGCTCCAACGGATTGGGGCATGAATTCAATTAGCCATTCGGATTATCATCAGGCAGAATGTTATGGCGACTGACGATCAACCGGAACACAGCGCGGGATTCGATGACCCGGACTATTACCTGCTGCGTGAATTTGAACTACAGCTGGGACAGCTCGAAGCGCACATTTTCCGGTTGCGGGGCGAGGTGCTCAACAAGCTGCAGGCGGGGCACAGCCGCAAGGTTGCCCAGCTCAAGGCGCTCAAGTCTGAGTGCCGACAGCTTAACCAGGCAGTAAAAAAGCTGGAGGCCGCCGGTAATACGTCTATCGTTGCGCAATCCGATCTAATGGAGCTGGTTAAGCCGCTGGCGGCAATGGAGGGTCAGATTGCCGAGCTTGAGATCGAGCGCGATGCGCTCAAGGAGTGCATGCAACAGTTGAAGCGTGAGAAACGCGAAGCTGCCGCCACCGCGCAAGCCGTCAAAGCCGCGCAACGCAAGTTCAATCAGAAGCGCTAACGGTTGTCCCGCGCCCGGGATTTGAATTCTAGGGTCATAATTCCGTCATAAAACTGTCATAATCCCATGCTCTAATTGAGCGTCAAAATTGATGCTCTTTAGCCTGGTGCCTTCCTTATGCCCAATAGAACAGTACTCATCGTCGACGACGAAGCTCCCATCAGGGACATGGTCACCATGACGCTGGAACTCAACGGTTTTGATTGTATCCAGGCCGAGAACGCACACTCTGCGCACTCGCTGATTATCGAAAGTCGCCCCGACCTGGTGCTGTTGGACTGGATGATGCCGGGGGTCAGTGGCCTGGAGCTCGCCCGCCGCTTGCGTCGCGATCACGCCACCCGCCATATTCCCATTAT
>CAMYKE010000036.1 GCA_947258895.1 uncultured Pseudomonadales bacterium
CTTTCTCCGACCTGATTTTTGAAATCATACGCTTATCCGAAAGCGCTCGCCCGGTGAAGTCATAATCCCAGGTGTGCCGAAAATACAAATTGTTCTGGAAAAAATCGATATGCGCCAGCACGTGGTAAAAGATCATGACATTCATCCAGTCCGGATTGTTGTCATTGTAGTATGAAATGGCCGGCCGCGTGTTGATCACTGTTTCATAGGGATTGCTGGGGTAGAGTTCGTAGCGGCCCTTTTCTTTGAGGACCTCGACGTCGTGGACCCAGTAATCATAGAGGGTCGGAATCATCAGTTTGGGTGTCAGCTCGAGCAAGTCTCGGTTGCTGACAATGTACTCCAGGGTTTCATCCTGAAATTGCAGCCCGGCTTCCCGGGCCCGCTCTTTACAGCCTTCCATGATTTTTTTGGTATGTTGGTCGATTAATTCCATAATTTGGAAATCATTCAAAAAAGGTCGGATTAAATTTTCAATTCAAATTTCTGTTTATGACCGCGTAAAAATTCGAATGTCGAAACTCGAAATTCGAAACAAATCCGAATATCAAAATGACCAAATTTCAAAACAAAAAAGGCTTAGCTCAATTTTTGGTGTTGTAAGATTAGCACGCATCGTTTAGAAAATTTGAACATTCGAATTTGGGATTTGTTTCGGATTTCGACCAATTTTATTAAACCAGGCGTGCTTCGAGTTTCCTTTTGTATGCGTCTTTCGTACTCATGATGAGCCTCCTGCTCTGATTCCATGCGCAAACCACAGTATTCAGGCAACTTGTTCTCCAATACACCAGTGAAGTGGGTGAAATAAGATTCGTACCGTAAACCTGGCCGTTAGTTCGGAATAATAAATCTTGAATTCAACTCGAAAATAAATTGACTCAATTGCAGGCGGGCGCTATTTCGATGCGTGTCTGCGGCACTCACGGCCTGAATTGCGTAGCGGCGGGTAATTCCTCACCTGCGTCTTGGTCCCAGCAGCAGCCATAAAATAAACCCGAGCAAAGGCAACAGTACTATGAGCACAACCCAGAGCACTTTCTTGCCGGTAGACGCACCGCTTTCGATTGTTTTGACAATTGCCCAGATATCCAAGACCAGCAGTACAAGACCCAGAAATCCTGATACTTCTATGCCCATGGTTTACTCCTTATGCTCCGACCAATTGAGAATTACGGATTAGTTGGTCGAACAATGTTAACACTTATTGGTTCTTCTTCACTGCTGGCGGCCATATTTTTTGCTTGCCAGGCGCTCGGGATTTAGTGTGGCAGTCCGCTACCAAACCAATGCAATTTGGATATTAAATCTTATTTAGTAATATTCATCACGAGCAATAGATCGGTGTGATTGGCAGGGAGTCCAGGCGGCAGCCTCGCGGCGCCAAAAACCCTTGAGCGAATGCGGTTACGATGACTCCGGTTCGAGCCAGTGTAGAATTTAAGGAACCCATGCAACCCGGGCAACACCTGCACATGGCAGGATCTGAAGCTACTATCGATCCAAACTGCCTGTAACCAGTAATCAGACTTGTGAGGGACTAACGATGCCCGATATCTGGAACAAGAAGGATGAACGACAGTACCAACACGTTAAATCGAGTGTAAGGGATCGGGGGGTATCTCGGGAGCGGGCCAGGGAAATTGCGGCCCGGACAGTCAACAAACAGAGGCGAAAAGGAGGAAGGACTGAAAATAAAATGACCTTGGGTACGGGAAACCCGAACAAACCCTACCCGGAGCGAACCAATCGGGAGCTCTATAATCTCGCTAAAAAACGCGGAATAAAAGGCCGGAGCAAAATGAATAAGGCGCAGCTCATCACCGCGCTACGCGCGTAAAGTGCGATCTCAATCTCTGGCTGAGTGGTTCGTTAGTCTACGTCTACTGAAGCGAATTTTGGTGCGCGCATCACAGGCCGCCCAGGGGAATGCACAGATTGGGCACAGAATTAACTGCGCACACACTTTCCTGAAAAACCCAAGACATCAAAGGCCTGTGCACGACGGCTTCTCTGGACCACCAAAGCTTTTACTCACCCAATACCTGAGCAGGCTCGCGCTGACCCCTGAAATCGGGCATCATGCTCTTATGGTTTAAAAGCCCGCTGTTGCTACTGAACTTATGAATGCCCACGATCTCAACCCATATCCGTTACCGCCGGTAGTGAGCAAATCCGACGGCGACCCGCGTCGGGTCGGGTTCGAGCTCGAGTTCTCGGGAATTGATATGGTGCAAGTGATCGACGCACTACAACGCGCAATGCGAGGCGAAATAAGTGCGCAAACGGTCGCAGAGACCAAGCTTTTTGTCGACGGACTTGGCGAATTCAACGTTGAACTGGACTGGCAATATCTCAAGCGCAGGGCCGCGGAAGCCGGCAATGACGTCAACGAGCAAAAACTGCTCGAGTTCGTGAGCCAGGCTGCGGCCCTGCTGGTGCCGATTGAAGTGGTCTGCCCGCCGATAGTGATGCGCGACCTGGACAGGCTGGATGGGATGGTTGAGAGCCTGCGCGAAGCTGGCGCGGTCGGTACTGAAGAATCGCTGATCGCCGCCTACGGAGTGCATATTAATTCCGAGATACCGGCGCTTGATAGCAATACGCTACAGCGCTACCTGCAGGCTTACGCGCTCTTGCAATGGTGGCTGGTCGACGCGCACGACGTGGATCCGGCGCGCCGCTTGAGCCCTTACATTGACCTTTATCCCGAGGCTTACCTGCATCTGATCTTATCCCGTACCGAACCGGACATGACCCAAATCTTCGACGACTACCTCGAGCACAACAATACCCGCAACCGCGCGCTCGACCTGATGCCAATTCTCAAGGAGATCGATCCCGAACGGATCGAGCGCGAGGTCGACGATCCTAGAATCAAAGCGCGGCCCGCGTTCCATTACCGCATGCCGAATTGTAACATCGAGTGCAGCGACTGGTCGCTCGCCTCGTCGTGGAGCAAGTGGCTAGTGGTAGAACGACTCGCCGATTCGCCGGACCATCTCGCATCGCTGGCGAAGGATTTCGCCGCCGCCAGGCGCCCGATCCTCGGCGTGCATCGCGACGAGTGGGTTGAGTATCTGCATCAATGGCTGCTCGACCGCGAGTTGGTGTAACCGGCAATCACCGACGCTGGGCGCCGAGTTGGTGGTGTATCCGGTTTGTGCTACGGCTCGCCGGTGCGCAGGCGGAACGCATCAGCATCCTCCATGCACCGAGCGGCGAACCGCTAGAGGCGCTCATCATCAGCGGCGGCAACGACATCGGCGCTGAGCACTATGGCGGCGATATCGAAGCCAAGGTCGAAACCGATCCCGAACGCGACCAGCTTGAAATTGAATGGATCGAGCGGGCGCTGGCGGAGGAGTTGCCGGTGCTAGGTATATGCCGTGGTGCACAGTTAATCAACGCAGTGCTCGGCGGTAACCTGCACCAGGATATTCGCACAATGCGCAAACTGACCTATAATCGTCCCGGTTTGTTGCCGACCAAGCAGGTACGACTCGATCCCGATTCCCGTGTAGCGCAAGTTTGCGGCCGTGATCACCTGCGCGTCAACAGCCTGCACCACCAGGCTATCAACGAGCCAGGCAAAAACCTCAAGGTCGTGGGTCGCGACCTTGACCATTTAGTGCAGGCCGTCGAAGGTATGCCCGAATGCCGCATTATCGGCGTGCAATGGCACCCCGAGTACCTGTTTTACCTGCCGGCGCAGTTTTCGCTATTTCGCTGGCTGCTGGACAGGGTCGAACTGTGATCTCATGGCTGCTATTGTTCGGCTCGGCCTTCCTCGCTGCGACCATCCTGCCATTTTACTCCGAGGTCGTGCTTTTCGCGATGTTGCGTGACGGTGGCGATCCGGTGGTGCTGGTTATCGTCGCGACGCTCGGCAATACGCTCGGCGCCGTGGTTAACTGGCTGCTGGGGCGGTTCCTGCTGCACTTCCAGGATCGTAGCTGGTTTTATTTCAGCGCCGCCCAGATCGAAAGGGCGCAGAATTGGTACCGGCGGTACGGTTTCTGGAGCCTGCTGCTGGCATGGCTACCAATCGGTGGTGACGCATTAACGCTGATTGCCGGCATACTGAATGTTCGCCTTTGGCTCTTTCTGGTTCTGGTTGGCTTCGGCAAGGGCCTACGCTATGTATCAGTGGTCTATCTCAGTGGTCTAGTTCCGGTCTGACTTGCTGCTCGCGAGATGATCGGTCTCAAAAATTCTGAACTCACTTAACCTTTGAACCCTGACAATTTCGTGGTGCAGAATGTATTTCCAGAGGGCGCCGAAATCGAATCCTCTACTGCAGCAATATAGGCTATACCAAGGAGCAAGAGCGACTCGAGCAGATCCGCGTGGCCAACACTTGTTTTGCCAGAGGTTGCGAAGTAGCCAATCTTAGACATATCCATGGTCGATCAGGCGAGCGCTTGCATGACAGGTGCCAGCCTTGCACGGAGATGGAACTCACCTTGCACGATGCTTGTCTGTGAGACTAAGCGGGACAGCCCAACTGTCAAACGGGTACTGCCAAGTTAAACGTTCCTGGGCGACAATAGTACGATGAAACGCTCAAGCATCCTTTACAAACGCCATCGATTTCCGCCAGTAATAATTCAGCATGCCGTTTGGCTCTATCATCGGTTTAATTTTGGGTGCAAATCAACAGGGCGGGTTCGGACCCTGGATTGTCACCGCCGATGAATTACCGCCCGGAGCAGAGGGATTGGATATCCAGACGCGCCTTAATGGCCAGCTCATGCAGAACGCCAACACCCGGGACATGGTGTTCGACGTGATAACGACCCTGGTCGACGTCACCGAATGCATGACCCTGCAGCCCGGCGACTGCATCGCCATGGGCACGCCGGCGGGGGTCGGCTATCCACGCAACCCACCGGTATTTATGAAGCCGGGGGACATTGCGGAAGTCGAGGGGGAAAATGTGGGTGTGCTGTCCAATTCGATCGTGGCGGAAGACTAGTAGTCTGTCGGAAAGTCATAGTTCCAGAATCGCCTGGTAGGTATCGCGCAAGATGTTTTTCTGCACCTTGCCCATGGTATTGCGTGGTAATTCCTCGACAAATACCACGCGCTTCGGCACCTTAAAGCTGGCCAACTGCTCCTTCACTGCGCCGATGATGCGGTCTTCCTCCAGCGATTGCCCGGGTAGCGGCACCACGACTGCAACCACACCCTCGCCGAAGTCGGGGTGGGGAGCGCCGATGACGGCGGACTCCTTGACACCGGGCAGGTCATCGATGAGTAACTCGATCTCCTTGGGATAGACATTCAGGCCACCCGTGATCACCAGATCCTTGGCCCGCCCTACGATGCTGACATAGCCATCAGCATCGATTCGCCCCTGGTCCCCGGTATCAAAAAAGCCGTCTGCGGTGAAATCTTCAGCGGTTTTTTCCGGCATTTTCCAATAACCCTTGAACACATTCGGTCCTTTTACCTGTAGCCTGCCAATCTCGCCGGCGGCGAGGGGCTGGTCATTGTCATCGGCGACCCTGATCTCAACGCCAGCTAGCGGTAGCCCCACGGTGCCGGGTTTGCGCTCGCCGTGCAGCGGATTCGATGCGTTCATGTTGGTTTCGGTCATGCCGTAGCGCTCCAGAATCCGATGGCCGGTGCGTTTCTCAAAGGCGGTAAAGGTTTCTTCCAGCAGGGGCGCAGACCCGGACACGAACAGCCGGATATTGGCGCAGACATCTGCCGTGAATCGCTCGGAAGCGAGCAGCCGCGTATAGAAGGTCGGTACACCCATCATCACTGTACATTCGGGGAGGTACTCGATCGCACGGTTCGTGTTAAAGCCGGGTAACCAGCGCATGCTGGCGCCACTGAGCAGCGCACAGCCTACTGCGACGAACAGCCCGTGCACATGGAAGATCGGCAGCGCGTGCAACAGGCGATCTTCGCTGGTGAAGCCCCAGGCATTCACCAGGGTCTGAGCATTGGACAGCAGATTCTGGTGAGTCAGCATGATTCCCTTGGGCACACCGGTGGTGCCAGAAGAGTAGAGCAGCGCAGCCAGGTCATCCGTTGTCCTGGGTACGTCGGCGAAATCGGATGAACTGCCTCTGGACTGCTCGATCAATGAACCGGACCCATTGGCATCCAGCGTGAGCAGGTGCTTGACGCCTGCGGCGTCCGCCAGGGGCTGCAGCTTGGCCCGCTTGGCGCTATCGCAGACCAGCAGGCTCGGCTCGGCGTTGCCGAGAAAATATTCCAGTTCGTTCGACTGATAGCCGGTATTGAGCGGATGGAACACGAAGCCGGCGCGCAGACAGGCAAGATAGAGACACAGCGCCGCGGGGGATTTTTCAACCTGGACTGAAACGCGATCGCCCGGCGCCACCCCAAGCTCGGTCATAAAGCGAGCGAGGCGTGCTGATTCCGCGTCGGCATCGCGATAGGTGTAGAGCTGCTCCTCGTCGGTAATCAGCAGCACCTCATCGGCCCGGGAGGTCATTTGACGGTAAATCTGGCGGAAGATATTTGCGTCATTGGAATTCATCTTCTAAGCCTCTCTAATTGTGGTTTTTAACGCGATAGACGCCGCCCCGAGTGTCATTCGACCCGGTATCTCAGGAGTACCTGGTTATCCAACACCACATTGGATGACCAGATGAACTCCGCGCCGGCGCCTGCAAACTGTTCTCGAAAATTCATGTAGGCCGGCTTCCCTTTCACTCCGATCACCTATTCCGTGTAGCCCGTGGCCCTCGGCCAATCGGAGTAATCGAACTCGGCGGTTTCCCAGTTGGCGGGTAATGCCCAATGGACGCCGTAAGCTTCTTCATTATGGTTTGAAGCCTGTGCGAAGCAGGCGGAGGAGTCCCGCACCGAGCCCTGTTCTTTCAAGCACGCCAGATCGTAGACAGGGGCGGTATAGAAAGTCTGTGCGGACCATTCTTCGTTGGTCACCGTGCCATCTGTAAAACTCGCAATGAAGCCACCATCCCCCGGATGAAACGGGCTCCCAATATTGTGCTCGCTGCCCAATCTGTTGATTTGCGTTTAAAATTGATCCAGAACCGACAGAAATTTGCGGACTAGACTGACCCGTCTATAACAGCAGAATTTTCATGAAATCATATAGTTGTTGTGCGTGTACTGGTAGAATTTATAATGCAAACGGCGGTTCAATAGTCAGCGCAAATCAACAATCAGGAGTCTTTTTCACCCTCTTTATTATGCCAGATTCTCAAAATTATCAGCTGCTCGTTATCAATGAAATATCGGGCAGTGTAATTGCCAATGAATAAATCACGAATTGATTCTGGATCTGGCGCACTACCAACAGGTAAACCCATGCGTGGAAAAACTTTCAGGTTTTCCAGGCTCGCAAGGATTTCGCTCGACGTTTTTTGTGCAACCAGAGGATTCTTGGTTGAGAGGAATTCACGAAGGCGAGTCAAATCCTCAATGGCCTCGGGTGTAAAGCTGAGGCTCATTTCCTGGGAGGCTTGCTCTCGTGGTCGTTACCCCAGGATTTGATCCAGTCGGTAGCAGCTTTTCCGGATACGAGTTTGCCTGCCTGCACAGATTGGAGGGCTTCGAGAGTATCAGACCACCGTGCTTCTTCCATGGACTGTCGAGCAATAAACTCCTTAATCGCTTGATTTATAATATAATTTTTACTTCTGTCGAGTTTAGAGGCCAGTTGCTCAAGAGGTGCTTCAACGTCTGAGCTTAACCGAATGCTAGTGACGCCCATAGCGATCTCCAGTATGTGATAATATGTAATACAAGATAATACAAGGTAATACAATTTTTGGGTTCAGTCAAAGACCCATGACGCCAGCGGCGGGGACGAAAAACCAGAGCGCGGCGGCGTTTTTGTCCCGTTGGCGGGCGTTGTCAGGCGTAACGGTCCGTTACATTAATTTCGATATCGAAGCCCTCGTACGTGGTTAGAATCTTTTCAAATTCATCAAAGCTGATGAGTTGACCATTGATGACGATACCAGGATGGGCAATTTTGCCGGTGGCTGTATCATGGGTAAGGCATACACCATGCTCCCCATTTTCGACGAACCTGGTCGATAGGCCTCGCCTGATTTTACCTCGCACTTCGCCGAGCGCTTGAAAAGGATCGATTGGAGAACAGGCAGAAAATTCATAACCCCATTCTACGGGTGCCTCACGGGCAGTTACGAAGTGGCCACCTATGCCAGACTCAATTTCATCGATGATGAAGTGATGGCTTCGGCCCGCGAACCCTTCACAAGATTCTCGGAAGGGAAATTTAGCTTCGTTTATAAAATTGTCCGTAGTCTAGCCGCCATATCTCACCGATTCGGCGAGCCACTGCTCGGAAACCTTGTCATTACAGTGCGAACTGCCTATTTGGTTTCTCGCCGGATCTTGCACGCTGTACGGATTTTTTCTCCTGCGGCTATAGCGACGGCTATCCCCTTGGTCGGAAAATCCCGTACAGCGCACAATCTCTCGGCGATAATTCCAAAAATCGGTGAGATATGGCGGCTAGATTGATGCCTAACTGTCCATCTGCATTG
>CAMYKE010000037.1 GCA_947258895.1 uncultured Pseudomonadales bacterium
CGAGAATGTCGAATCGTTCCGCACCGCTGGCGCTGTTAGCATGCTGCATCATCTACTACTCACGTTTATTTCGTCATGGCGGCCCGGGAGGCAAAAAAGACCATTCTTAATGGCCATTGGTGATTGACCCCCTATTGGGACGCAACTATAGTACTACACACATGTAATGTAAGAAAAATAATGCTATGAGTGAGTTAGATTTCAGGGCTCTGGAGCTGAAAGTGAATCAATTGATTGAGGTTTGCAATGGTCTCAAGCAGCAGAACCAGGCGCTGCGGAAGGAAAACGAGACCTGGCGTACCGAGCGTGCCAGGGCAATGCAGCAGAAAGATGCGGCACGGAGCAAAGTGGAAGCGATGATCAACCGCCTGAAGGCCCTGGAGCATTGAGTTGAGCGCCAGCCGTAACACGGTATCGGTAAAGATACTCGACAAGGACTACCTGGTCGCATGCCCCGAGAATGAGCAGGAAGAGCTCACCCGCTCCGCTGCATACCTCGACGCCAAAATGCGTGAAATCCGCAACTCGGGAAAAGTTCACGGCCTCGAACGTATCGCCGTGATGGCTGCTCTCAATGTGGCCCATGAGTTTTTACAGAAAGACCAGACACATAGCGGCAGCCAGGAAATCGCCCACCGGCTGGCTACCAAAGTGGATGATGTGTTGCAAGACCTTTCTTAAATCGAATTTAATTCCGCCTCGCTGCACTAGCTCCAAATCAATCTAAAAAATTGACCCGGATTTACTACTATTTACCGCTAGTGGTATATACTTAACGCAAGCTCTCTGCAGCGTTTGCCAGTCAGATTTGTCCGCGAGCCTATATTGATATTTATGGGGGCGTCTCGACAGTGATAGTGTGCAAGTCCGCTCGACCGGAAAGCCTTAGTTGCTGCAGCTGCCACCACCTTGGACCAATGGTTCAAGGGCCAACTTGACAGCGGCGCTCTGGAGAGCTCTTACCAAATTGCGCACTCCACTTTTACCCAATTCGCAAACCACGCTTCATATGGCCCTGTATGGCATAGCCACCGGTAAGATGTAGAATTCTGCTATGCTGATCAAAGTCAAGGATATCCGGGCCGAGGTATTCTCGCGTCGCGCCGCGCTCAGCGAGCCCGCCCAAAAGGGTGCTGCCGCCCAGTTGTTCCGCAGGGTCGATGAGTCGGGGCTGCTGGACGAGCACCAGCACATTGCTTTTTATTGGCCCAGCCGTGGAGAGATAAGCCCGACCCTGTTGCTGGAGCATGCCATACGACTCGGCAAGGATTGTTATCTGCCGGTACTTGAACGCAGCGGCGATAACTGGCTGCACTTCGCGCCATATCATTCTTGCTCCGAGCTGCAAAACAACCGCTATGGCATACCCGAGCCACTGCATGCCCTCGAGCAACTGCGACCGGCAGAACATCTTGACCTGGTCTTCGTCCCGCTGGTCACCTTCGACGACAGCGGCAACAGAATCGGCATGGGCAAGGGTTTTTACGACCGGACCTTTGCATTCCTGCGCGCCCCGCGCGCGCAACCAGGGCCCTTGCTGGTCGGCCTTGCGCACCAGTTCCAGCACATTGCGCAACTCCGGCCCCAGCCCTGGGACGTACCCCTGGCGATGGCCTATACCGAGCAGCAGCTTTACGATTTCCGCCGGCGTTAGCCGGACAGGGAAATTATTTCAGGAATAACTGGTAGGCAGGATTGTCGGTCTCATTACTGTAGTGATAACCGAGTTTATCCAAAAACTCACGCGCCAATTTGCGCTCCCGGGTTGGCACCTGTAGCCCCAGCATAACCCGGCCGTAAGCCGCCCCATGGTTGCGGTAGTGGAACAGGGAAATATTCCACCGCTGGCCAAGGGTCTGCAGGAATTTCATCAGGGCGCCCGGGCGCTCCGGAAACTCAAAACGGTATATCACTTCATTTGAGATCTCGGGGGCATGCCCGCCCATCAGGTGGCGTACGTGCAACTTGGCCATTTCGTTGTCGGTCAGATCGACCACCGGGTAGCCCTCTTTCGCCAACTGCTTCACCAGTTGCTGGCGCTCTGCCTCACCATCCGCCAGCTGCACGCCAGCAAACACCCGTGCGTCGCTCACATCGGCATAGCGATAATTGAACTCGGTAATATTGCGCTTGCCCAATGCCCCACAGAACGCCTTGAAACTGCCGGGACGCTCCGGAATCGTCACCGCGATGATTGCCTCGCGTTTCTCGCCCAGCTCGGAACGCTCGGCGATATGCCGCAGGCGATCGAAATTGACATTGGCACCACTCGAGATTGCCAGCAGCGTCTTGCCCTGCAGGCGGTGTCGCGCCGCATACGTCTTGAGCCCGGCAACGCTGATCGCGCCCGCCGGCTCGGAGATCGCGCGGGTGTCATCAAAGATATCCTTGATCGCCGCGCACATTTCGTCGGTGGTCGCCGTCACGATTTCATCCACGCACTCACGCGCAATACGGAACGTCTCCTTGCCCGCCTGGGCCACAGCAACGCCATCGGCAAAAATACCGATTTCGGGCAGTACCACCCGCCGCCCTTTTTCAAGTGCGGCTTTCATGCACGCCGCGTCCTCGGGTTCCACGCCAATCACTTTTACCTCGGGGCGCACATACTTGATATAGGCTGAAACACCGGCAATCAGGCCCCCGCCGCCAACCGGCACGAACACGGCGTCCAGCGGGCCGCTGACCTGGCGCAAAATCTCCATGCCGATGGTTCCCTGGCCAGCAATGACATCGGGATCATCGAAGGGATGGATATAGGTGTAGCCTTTCTCCGCGACCAGCTTCTCGCAGTAGCTGGAGGCGTCATCGTAGGTATCGCCATGCAGGATCACCCGGGCGCCGCGCGCCTTCGCCGATTGCACCTTGATGGCAGGAGTCGTGACCGGCATCACGATTATAGTGTTGATACCCAGCCTTTGGCCGGTCAGTGCCACGCCCTGGGCATGGTTGCCGGCGGAGGCCGCGATTACGCCCTTCTTGAGTTGTTCGGGAGTCAGATTCGAGATCTTGTTATATGCGCCGCGCAGCTTAAACGAATAGACCGACTGCAGATCCTCGCGCTTGAGCAGCACCTTGTTGCCAAGGCGTTCCGAGAGAAACCGGGCTTCATCGACCGGCGTTTCGATCGCCACATCATAAACATTGGCTTCCAGGATCTTTTTGATGTATTTCTGCGGCATCGCGGTGTCAGGAGCTATCGTTACAAAAGATTGCCTATCATAGTGACTTACCCCTAGCAGCGTCTATAAACAAACCGCCGATCGGCATATAATTCGCGAGCATCCCCCTTACCGCAAAACGGACCACAGTAAAATGAACCAGGACGAACTCAAACAAGCGGTCGCCGAGGCCGCCATCGCCCATATTGAACCGATGCTCAAAAGCGACACGATTGTCGGGGTGGGTACGGGCTCTACCGCCAACTTCTTCATCGATGCTTTGGCCGCGATCAAGCACAAGTTTGACGGCGCGGTCGCCAGTTCCGAGGCCACCGCCGAACGGCTCAAGGCTCACCAGATTCCCGTCTACGAGCTCAATACCGTGGACCGCGTGCGGGTGTACGTCGATGGAGCGGACGAGACCAATGCGCAACTCCAGTTGATCAAGGGAGGCGGTGGCGCGCTGACCCGGGAAAAAATCGCCGCCGCGGTAGCCGAGGAATTTGTGTGCATCGTCGACGCCAGCAAGCAGGTAGATGTGCTCGGGGAATTCCCGCTGCCGGTAGAAGTGATTCCCATGGCCCGCAGCCACGTCGCCCGCGAGCTGGTGAAGCTTGGCGGCACCCCCGAATACCGGCAGGGGTTCTTGACCGATAATGGAAACATAATCCTCGACGTGTACAACCTCGATATTTCCCAGCCAGTCAGGATGGAACAGAATATCAACAACATCGTGGGTGTCGTCACCAACGGCCTGTTTGCCTCGCGCGCCGCAGATATCCTGCTGGTCGGGACGCCCCGGGGTGTGGTCACGGCCAAGTCCTGAGCGGGTGCGTGCCATCCGCACCTGGAGCTTTGTGTTGCGTGGCTTTGCCAGTAAACCCCAAACAAAGTCGCGCCCGCAGCAAACCGCGTAATCCAACTACTTTCCTGGAACCAACCCCCTATGAGCCTTGTTGTAAAAATCATCGCCGGCCTTTTAGCAGCCATCGTGCTGCTGCTTGGCATAGCCGCACTCTACCTGTTTACGGTATTTGACCCCAACGACTTCAAGGACGAGATTCGCCAGCTGGTGCACGACGAAACCGGGCTGGACCTTGGCATCGAGGGTGACCTGGCGCTGTCGGTCTTCCCCTGGCTGGGCGTGAGCACGGGACGTATGACCCTCGATGCTCCGGACGGAGCGCTGGGTTCACTAGATGCGGCGCGGATTTATGCTCGCACCGGCCCCCTGTTCAGGGGTGAACTCGAAGTCCGCGGGATC
Source organism: uncultured Pseudomonadales bacterium (assembly GCA_947258895.1). Next base: position 4,426 of record CAMYKE010000037.1, read on the forward strand.
AGCCTCGAGCGACTCCGGCTCAAATTGACCGTGGCCGAGAATGGCCGACCGAACTGGGCCTTTACTCCGCCCGGGAAGGGGGATATGTCCACCGCGAGTGCCGAGCCGGCGTCGCCCGCCGCATTGCCATTGGCGGCGTTTACGGTTGCCGAGTTGAGCATCATCGACTCGGACATTACCTACCAGGACTTGCAACAGGACAGTTACCACCAGTTGAGCGACCTCGCCTTGACTACCCGCGATGTAAACCTGGCGGGCGGCAGCTTCCCTATCGACGCGTCTTTCAGTTACCGGAACTCGCCGACTGCCAAAGCGGTACCGGTCAGTTTTAGCAGCGATGTCACGCCACGCCTGGACCCGCTGGGGGCACAGCTCGATGATGTGTCGGTCAGTGTGGCGAACGCCAGCTTGAGCGGAACGATCGCCGCGACCAATCTGGAGGCGGAGCTACCCGGCATCGTGGCGGAACTCCAGGGCGTCAATCTCAATCCCGCTGACTGGGGCGCACTGCTAAATGATCCCGAGCTGGCCGCGCTTGATTTCCCAATGACACTGGCGCTGTCCCTTAACCTCGATAGCGCGGCTTCCGCCCTGACCGTGAGCAAGTTTGAGCTGGGCAACGAATCGCTCATGGTTAGCGGCGACCTCAGCGCCTCGCAACTTCTGGAAACCCCCAAATTTTCCGCCAACCTGCGGGCCGAGGCCGGCAGCACTCGCAAGCTTCTCACACGGCTCGGTATCGACATAGCCGGCATCGATGATCCGGAGCTGCTTGGACCGCTATCGCTGCGCACCAGGGTCGAGGCCGCCGATACCAATATCGCGATCCCGGAGCTGGCCGTACAGCTCGATGACATCACCCTGAATGGCAACATCACGATCAAGGATACCAGTGATCCCTATATTGAGTTCCAGTTGCAAAGCGGGCCGCTAAACCTCGATCGGTACTTTCCCCCGGCAGCCGGAGAGGCCGAACCCGAAGCCGAAGTAAGCGCTGCAGAAGTCGCCCTGCTGCCGCTGGCGGCGATGCGTGAATTGAACAGTGCCGGGCGTATCAGCATAGCGAAGCTCATCGTCTCCGGACTCGAGCTGAACCAGCTCGAGCTCGATGCCAATGCCCGGGACGGCCTTATCAAGGTTACGTCGCTGCGGGCCAACCTTTACGATGGCACGCTGGTCGGCGAAGCCGCCATAGATGCCCGTAGCGATACACCCAAAATTGCCACGCGCCAGAAATTAAGCGGAGTGCAGGCCGCCCCGGTATTGAAACAGCTGGCCGATATCGACGCGATCGCCGGGCGGCTGAACCTGGACCTGGACACCACCACTTCCGGCAACAACTCGACGCTGATGACCGCCAACCTCAACGGGGCCGTGCAAGTCACCGTTAGTGATGGCCAGCTCAACGGCATCGACCTGGAACGGATGGTATGCAGCGCGATCGCCACCATGCGTCAAATACCGCTCGCCAGCGCCGCCAGTGCGACACCGCTAACCCGCTTCAAGCAACTCGACTCGACCATGCAGATTCGCAACGGCGTCTTGCATACGGACGCACTCAACCTCGCCATCGAAAAAATACGCGCCAGCGGCACCGGCGCGCTCAGTTTGGTCGACAACACCCTCGATTACCGCTTCAAAGCGCTCCTGGTTGGCGACCTCACCGACCCCGCCTGCAGGGTTAGCGAGCAGTTCAGGGAGATTGAGTGGCCGGTTCGCTGTAGAGGCTCGCTAGAGGGCGAGATTGGCAAGCTGTGCGGGCTCGATAGCGATGGCATGAAGAAAATCGTCGAAGCGCAATTACGCAACCGCGCCAAGGAGGCAATCACCGAAAAACTGGGCGGCGACGCCGGGAAACTGCTGGAGGGATTGTTCGGCAGATGACCGAAACAACCGGTTTCAGCGCGCCACTGCTCGTCTGGTTCGACCGCTACGGGCGCAAAGACCTGCCCTGGCAACGGCCGATCTCGGCCTACCGGGTATGGGTTTCGGAAATCATGCTGCAGCAAACCCGGGTTCGCACCGTAATCCCTTACTTTGAGCGTTTTATCGGGAAATTTCCCGGTGTCCACGACCTGGCGGCCGCCACCGAGGACGAAGTCCTGCACCTGTGGACGGGGCTCGGCTACTATGCCCGGGCGCGCAACCTGCATAACTGCGCCAGGCTCGTGGTTGCCGAACACGGGGGTGAGTTTCCGGCGAGCGTCGAAGCTTTGATTCGATTGCCGGGCATCGGCCGCTCAACCGCTGGAGCCATTGTCAGCATTGCACACGGCCGGCGCGCCGTTATTCTGGACGGCAATGTGAAAAGAGTGCTGGCCCGCTACTATGCAGTCGAGGGCTGGACCGGCCAGGCGGCGGTGCAGCAACAATTGTGGCGGTACGCGGAGCAGAACACGCCCGCAACCCGGGTGGCCGAGTATACGCAGGCGATCATGGACCTGGGCGCTACCCTGTGCACCCGCAGCCGACCGGATTGTGGTGCTTGCCCACTGCAAGCTGGCTGCGGGGCATTTGCGCGGCAGGAGACCGGGATTTTCCCCCATCCCAAGCCAGCTAAAAAGATGCCCGTTCGCCAGACTTGCCTGTTAATCCTGGAAAACAAGAGCGGCGAAGTGTTACTGGAAAAACGGCCGCCCACCGGCATCTGGGGTGGCTTGTGGAGCCTGCCGCAACATGAGGACAGCGATCGGCTACTCGAGACATTCAGTCACTACCGGCCCGCGCGAGTGAACCCTCCGAATAGCGGCGGCAAGGGCCGGTTTCGCCATACCTTCTCCCACTTTCATTTAGACATCGAGCCGGTCTATGCCCGCAGCCAGCTCAATTCTTCAGTCATAAATGAGCCCCATCGCTGGCGCTGGTTCAATCCGCGCGATCCCGCCAAGGTCGGGCTGGCGGCACCGATCAAAAAATTGTTGGCCTAAAAACCGGGATTCAAGCGGCGTGGCAATAATGTGCGGCGGTCATTACAATATCCCCACTCCTCAAATATATGGATCACCACATGTCACGCAGCGTATTCTGTAAAAAGTACCAGAAAGAAATGGAAGGCCTCGATGCGCCACCATATCCTGGCCCGAAAGGGCAGGAGATTTTCGACAACGTTTCCAAACAGGCATGGCAGGAATGGCTGCAGCACCAGACCATGATTATCAACGAACGCCAGCTCAATATGATGGAACCGCAGGCACGCAAATTCCTTAACGAGCAGATGGAAAAGTTTCTCGCCGGCGAAGAGTTTGCCCGGGCCGAGGGCTACGTCCCTCCAGGCGAGAAAGAGTAGCCCGCCAGAATGGGCCGAATTGCCGATTTCTACTTGACTGAAATCCCGGCAAACGGTTTAATAGCCCGCCTCGCGAGTGCAGGGAATTACCTGTCATTGCGAGCATCGAGAAGCAATTTCTGTTGAGTAGTATCAAACGCAGTTTGGCCGGGTGCAGCATGGCACTGAATCGTTTGCATCAAGTTATGCCCAGGTAGCTCGGTTGGGTGGAAGCAAGCGTTTACAAAGCATCGCTTTGTGCGCAGCAGGAACGACACCGATTTGTAATCGGTGGCAGGAATGAGCAGTGGTGCCAAACGCAGTTTGGCCGGGTGCAGCATGGCACCGAATCGTTTACATCAAGTTATGCCCAGGTAGCTCAGTCGGTAGAGCAGTGGATTGAAAATCCTCGTGTCGGTGGTTCGATTCCGCCCCTGGGCACCAATTAAATCAATGACTTACGTCATTTTCGGTTTGGTCAGCACGATTTCTTGCGTGAATTTTGCGTGACCTAGTTGACGCTCAAGCGCCGCAAGACCACCAATTCCGGTCTCCCGCCGCCTCCATCACACACACTATTTACCGCTTCGATCAGCCTTGATAACTCAGCAGCCGAGTAGTGTGTGGTGATCCTTCCGGAACGATGGCCGAGCAGATCCTGTCGATCTTCGAAGCTAACACCCGCCGCCCGCAACCGGCGACCGAACGTATGCTTGAGATCATGAACCCGCACTTGTGTTAATTCCGCACGCTCTCGTGCCTTTAGCCATGCATGGTTCAGGATCCGTCGAACAGGCTTGCCTCGGTATTGCCTCGGTAGGTAAAGACATGCGTACTGTGATTACCCCGCTGTCCATCTACCACCGATTTAGCAATCCGGTTCAGTACAACCAATCGCTCATCTCCATTTTTAACGAAGCTTCCCGGAATAATAAACACCGTCGTTGCCAGTTGTGGCACACGGACTTCCCAGTCCCACTGTAGATTGACGATCTCCTGATCGCGGCACCCCGTATTGACGGCAAACAATGCCATGTGCGCGAGATGCGCCGGCAGTTCCTGAAAGAGCCGCTTTTGCTCTTCCCAATTTAGCGGATAAGGTTGCCGCTTGTTGGTGTCAGGCAGAAGCTTGATCTTCGGTGCTGCCGCTATCCACGTCATACCGTGCTCATCAATCCACTCCCCAGCGGCCAGATTTAAAATCTGGCGGACTACTTTAAGGCCGTGGTTGATAGTGCCGGCTGCCCGTCCTTGATCACGTCGATATTGTATCCAGGGTTGCAACGCACCCATGTGGAGTCGATCCAACCTGACTCCGCCGATCCATGGCAGGAGCTGTTCCAAGCGTCCGATATCGCAGCGGATACTCCGTTTTTGCTGATGTTCCAGCAGGTACTTGGCTGCCGCTTGTTCGAACGTTCGTGGTGGCCGAACTCCGTAGACTCGCGCCTGGCGGTTGACCTCGATCAGTCGAGCGAGGAATCGCTCGGCTTCTTCAAGTTCAGGCGTTTCAGCGCTTGTGCAAACTCGCCGCCCGCCGATGCGCTTGTCAATGTGCCAGATACCCCGTCTCTTGACGAGGCCTGGCGATCGTTTGCGTCCCATAGTCGATCTCCTATCGGTTGACCGGGACGCCCGTTGCTGGTGACATAATCGTCCACCCAGGCGTCTAATTCAAGTCTGTCGAAGGCGATCCCTTGATCGCCGATTGGAATTTCCGTCAGAAAAGGACGTACCTCGGCATTAAAGCGGTTGCGGTCCATCCCCAAATACCCTGGCACATCCCGAAAGCGGATGAGTCTGGGTACTATTACCGTTGCTCGTTTTTTCATTAGGTCGCTCCTTCGCTATCAAACCCATCACCAGTGTCCGGAACAGGGTTTTTTCTGCCGTTTCTGTCAATTTTGCCAATCTTGCCAGCCTCCAGGGGCCCCGCAGCGGGTAGCTCCCAGGCCGATTGTTTGTCAGCGCCATAGCCTCGCTGTTTTGCCAAAACGCCGATCCGTTTGCGCGCACGGTACACTGTCCGCTCGCTGAAACCTCTTTTCCTGGCCAACTCTAAAACCGTATTGCTCTCAATACTGCCGTCATGTTCAGCCATCAGCTCTTTAAGCCAACTCTCGGTTTCATTGAGTTGCGTTTCATTACGTTGCTGGGCCTGCTCGCTATCATTCAGTATGTCTCGTGCCGTTCCCTCGACCGCTTCGCCCCATTCAATGCAGGATGCCTGCATGGCGGGGTGAGATGCAGACTCAACTACCTTGACCGCATAGCTGAAACCCCCGGCATCGGGACCCAGGTTCGACTTGACCCGCACCAGCACCCGCTCCTCAGTACCGTTGGCGGTTTGCACCTTTGCCGCCACCCATACCAGCCTCGCCAGAGCGCCGAAGGCCAGAGACCCGGCTACACGCTCCAGCGGATCTCTGCCCACCGATCCCTTGGCCAGGTGCGTGATGCCGAGGGCGGCAAATCCGCATTCCGCGCCAAGATCAACAATCGGCTGCAGCGCCCGGCGCACATCCCCGTTGTTATTGCTGTCGCTGGCCACCGCCGATACCACCGGGTCCACAACCAATAATGCAACCGAGCGATTCCTGCGGCTAACCGCCCGGCGCAGCGCCACCACATCGCGGGCCGGATCGAAGGAGCGCCGCTCATCACCCTCCAGCACGCCATGCACGATATGGATGCGAGACAGGTCGGCCCCGCAGGCGATCAGCCTTGGCACCAAAGTATCGGCCGGGTCGTCCTCGCCGCTCCAGATCACCACATCACCCAAGGGACTTGAGGTTCCGTCGGGCCATTCGCTTCCCCGGGATAAGGTGGCTGCGATGGCTAATGCGAGCGTGGTCTTGCCGGTGCCCGGCGCACCGGCCAGGACATGGAACTTGCCCCGCGCCAGCCAGTTGGACCACAACCATTGAATGGGTATTGGGGTTATCTGATTCGCGGAGCGCAGATCAACAATGGGCCGCTCATCGGGTAGGAGGACGGTTACTCCCTCCAGGCCATCTTTATTTTTTGTAGTCATTGAGTTCCTCGTATCGAAAAAGACGGAAATTGCCAGAGGGCGAGATAGCGGCCACATAGGTCGCACCGGCCTGTAACAGGTTGCGGGCGGCCGTGAGGACCTGCGCCCAGCGCACGTGATCGAGCGCGATCATCAGAATGGAATGCCCCTGCACTACACGCAGGTCATAGCTTTGGCCCGGTTCCAGGACGAAACCCCGGCGCCCACCGTACAGGTATTCTTTTTCTGCGTAGCGCCAGGCCGTTTCATAGCCCAGAAATACCCGCAGCTCGCTACGCGTCGTATCCAGCCGCTTCGCATAGGGGGGCTGTCTTGGAGAGGGAGTGGACGGAGAGTGGGCCTGATGCATGGCTAGCTTCCCAGGTACACCGCGACGACGTCCCGGCGCTCATGGCCTAACGCCTTGCTGACCGCCAGCCGGGCGTGTCGATCAATCGCTTTCTGCTCGGCCGTGAGTGCCCGTCGGTCAGGACCGCCGGCCGCCGGTGCTGCCCACCCGGTGAGTTCCCGGTAGCGCGTTTGCGCATAGGCATGACGCAGACCATGCAGGGTCGATAGTCCGGCATTGGCGGTATGGCGCTCATAAATTCTGAGATGCTCGATATAGTTGCGCGAGGGAGGGATCAGATAGCCTTTGCCCACCAGGGCCTTGGCTTGATTCAGGATTTCCCGTTGGTGGTGATTGCGAATCGGGATAGGTCTTGCCTTGCCCCCCTTGGTCCAGCTGGCCTGGAGAACAAGATGGTCACCCCGGTCGGCCTGATGCGGATTGATCTTGATGCACTCTTCGCGGCGTAACCCGAAGGCCGCTTGCAATCTAAGGCTCATGCGTATGTGTACATCTTTTATCTTCGCCAATTGTTCCTCGGTGAGGGTCCTGGCCTTCGACTCATTGGTCACATACTTCCGGTTGGGGATGCCATAGGCCTCATTCGATTTGGAGATAATCTTGTTCTTGCCAATCTTCTCCGCCCACCAGCGCAGGCTCACCATGCGGTTCTTGATGGTGCCAACGCTGAGCTGCTCGTTCTGCCAGCGCTTTACCAGAGCAGCGACGTGCTTCTGCTTGAGGGAATTCGCACCCAGTTGCCGATAGCCCAGCTGGTGCAGCTGATCGGCAACCAGGCTCAAGTCCCGCCGGCGTCGGGCCTGCGAGCCATGACTGCCATCGCGGTTGCGCTGGCAGAGTTGTTTGAGTTGGTAGTTCAGATCCTTCACTTATCTTTCAACCTATGTGTGATCAGTAACGCTTGGTAAGTTTTTATGACGCCTGGTGACTGAAAGCCACCGAGGCCCACCGAAGTGGTAATGTCATGGGGTCACAAATCCCCAACAGACCTGAAAATGCCGGTCTTCGGCTATGTCCTGTGTTCTCTTGGAGACGGGACAGGGCATAAACACAACTGCCAGAACCAAAGTCTCTGGACTTAAGGTGGAGCATAGAGAGTCCTCCTGTTTTTCAAAATGCGCGCACAGGTACTCACCATCAACCAGACAATGCCTGGC
>CAMYKE010000038.1 GCA_947258895.1 uncultured Pseudomonadales bacterium
GCAACGACCACCTGACCACCCGTCTGGCACGCGGCAAGGATCGTGGCTTCCTGCCGTATAACCTGGGAACTGGCCAGGGGTACTCGGTATTACAGATCATTGAAGCGTTTTCGAAGTCTTCGGGCGTTGATGTCCCCTATCAATTCGCGCCGCGCCGGCCGGGCGATATAGCCGCCAATTATGCGGAGGCCTCGCTGGCAGAGAAAGAATTGAACTGGCGGGCCAAGCTCGGCATTGATGAGATGACCGACGACACCTGGCGCTGGCAATCAAATTATCCAAACGGGCTGGAAGATAACAATGAGTAACTTTGAATTTACCCACCGCCGCCAGAATCCCCTCACCGGAGACTGGGTGCTGGTGTCTCCACATCGCAATCTGCGTCCCTGGCAGGGGGCAACCGAACCGGAAGCGGCCAGCACTTTGCCGGTCTATGATGAAAACTGCCCGCTGTGCCCTGGCAACAAGCGGGCCAATGATGCGCAGAACGATGTCTACGAAAACACCTTTGTGTTCGTCAATGACTTTGGCGCGCTGGTAAGCGAGCAGAGCGTAGCGGTCGATCTCGCGCAGCTCGAGAATCCCGTGATCCAGGCCGAGGCAGCGCTGGGAGAGTGTCGGGTCATCTGCTTCGCGCCGGAACACAACAAGACCCTCCCGGAACTCACGGATCATGAGTTGCAGCAGGTGGTTCGTACCTGGCAGGAAAATTACAACGAGTTGACCGGGCAATACGCGTGCGTGCACATTTTTGAAAACAAGGGTGCCGTGATGGGATGTTCACAACCCCACCCCCATGGCCAGATCTGGGCCCATAACCATTTATCCACCGAGATAGCGGGTGAGGAGCGGTCACAGGCGGAGTACCGGTCGCAGCATGGCAGCTGCATGCTGGGGGACTACGTAGAATATGAACTTGGCGAGCAGGAACGCATCGTGGTCGAGAACGAGCACTGGCTGGCCGTGGTGCCATTCTGGGCCGCGTGGCCCTTCGAGACGCTGTTGCTTGCGAAAGATGACGTGCGCCATTTTGGCCAGGTCAATGCCGCGCAGACCAGTGCGCTGGCCGATGCGCTCAAGCAGCTAACCATCCGCTATGACAATATATTCAAATGCAGTTTTCCGTATTCCATGGGCTGGCACAATGCCCCGGCGAATCTCGACGACGATAGCCATTGGCGTTTGCATGCGCATTTCTATCCGCCGTTGCTGCGTTCGGCGACGGTAAAAAAACATATGGTCGGTTACGAGATGCTGGCAGAGAGCCAGCGCGACCTGACTGCAGAAAAGGCGGCAAACATTATGCGCTCGGTGAGTGCGACCCACTATAAACTGGAAAAGTAGATGAATATCGAATCACTCGAACAGCATTTCCGAGAACTTTACCAGCAACCCGCCGAGGCCATGGCCGCAGCGCCAGGCCGCGTCAACCTTATCGGCGAGTTTACCGATTATAATGACGGCTTCGTGCTCCCGGCGTCACTGGAATTTCGCACCTGCGTCCTGTTTCGCAAACGCGCGGACCGCAAGGTGGTGGTGCAATCCCTGAATTACCCCGGTGAGAAGGATACCTTCAGCCTGGATGATCCTATCGTCCCGGGAGACTCCCAGTGGGGGAATTACATTCGCGCGGTGGCGTTCGTGCTGGCGCGCAAGGGGCACCAGCTCGCGGGGGCCGACATGCTCATCACCAGCGACGTGCCGCAGGGTAGCGGGCTGTCCTCTTCCGCGGCGCTCGAGGTGGCGATCGGTGGCGCATTCAGCGAATTATCCGGCCTGGACCTGACGCCGGAGCAGATTGCTCTGTTCGGCCAGGAAGCCGAGAACGATTTCATGGAGTGCCAGTGCGGGATCATGGATCAGTTGATCTCTGCCAAGGGGCAGCGTGGCCATGCAGTGCTGATCGATTGCCAGAACCTGGCGACCCAGGCAGTGTCGATTCCGGACGACCTGGCAATCGTTATTGTTAACTCCAACTATCCCAGGAAACTGGTCGATAGTGAGTACAACCAGCGGCGCACCGATTGTGAACAGGCGGCGCAAAAGCTAGGGGCTGCCACCCTGCGCGATGCGACCATGGAACAACTGGAACAGGCGAAGTCCAGGCTGACGTCGAATGAATACAAGCGTGCCCATCATGTCATCAGCGAGAACGCCCGGGTGCTGGCGGCACGGGAGGCGTTGCAGCACAATGACATGGACCGGTTACGGCAATTGATGAGCGAATCGCATCGTTCGCTGCACGAGGATTTCGAGGTCACGGTGCCGGCTACCGATGGCCTGGTACAGATCTGCCAGGCCGCGGTCGGCGACCGTGGCGCGGTACGCATGACGGGTGGCGGCTTCGGCGGCGCGATCGTTTGCCTGTGTCGCGAGGACGACGTTGAGGCCATCAAGGCCGCGGTGGAAGAGCAGTATTTTCCGCGCTTTAACCTGCATGCCAATATCTTCGTCTGCCGCGCGGGCGGTGGCCTGGAAGTGCGCAAGCTGTAGTTTAGTAGCAATAAAAACCGGTCGCGCCCCCCCGTGGCCGGATACGTTGTAATAATAATAGAGCAGGCGCAGTGTGCGCCCTGGCCCAGGCTGCAAACCTGACGGGACCCGATCTCGCAGTGGCTGCCAAAATAACCTCCGCTACCAACTAACTGGCAGGAATCCGAACATGACCCTTGGTATTTGTTACTACCCCGAACACTGGCCGCAACGCATCTGGTCTGAGGATGCCGCGCAGATGAAGGCGCTGGGCATCGAATATGTACGGATCGCGGAATTTGCCTGGTCCCGCATCGAACCGTCCCCCGGCAAATTTGACTTCGAGTGGCTGGACCAGGCGATCGCTGTACTCAGTGATGCCGGGTTGAAGGTCATCATGTGTCCGCCGACTGCGACGCCGCCCAAGTGGCTGGTCGACAAATACCCCAAGATACTGCCGGTCGATCCGGAGACCGGGAGGGTCCGCGGTTTTGGCTCGCGCCGACACTACGATTTTTCCAGCAAGCGTTACTTGCGGGAGGCGAAACGCATTACCCGCGTGGTCGCCAAGCGGTATGGCAGCCACCCCGCCGTGGTGGGCTGGCAGACGGACAACGAATTGTGTTGCCATGACACCACGCTTAGCGGCTCGAAGCGGGCCCGGGCCGGCTTCCGCAAGTGGTGCAAGCGACGCTATGGTGACATAGATACCCTGAACACCGCCTGGGGAAACGTGTTCTGGTCGATGGAATATCGCGACTTCGACGAGCTGGACCTGCCGATTGGTGCTGTCACCGAAACCAGTCCCGCGCATCGCCTGGCGTATCGGCGCTATTCATCCGATCAGGTGCTGCGTTTCCATAACGCGCAGATCAGGATTATCCGCGAATTGTCCCGGGGAAGATGGATTACCCACAACTTTATTCCCATGAAGGATACCAATGTCGATTGTTACGCGCTGGCGGAACCGCTCGACTTTGCCAGCTACGATAATTATCCGCTGGGCCGGACCGACTTTCTGTATGCGAACACGCCTGCGGAGGTCGTGCGACCCCATATGCGCACCGGTCACCCGGACTATTCGGGTTATTACTATGATCAGTGCCGTGGCCTGAATCCCGGGGCTTTCTGGGTTATGGAACAACAGCCCGGGCCGGTAAACTGGGCGCCGCACAATCCACGGCCGGCGCCGGGGATGATCCGCCTGTGGTCCCTGGAAGCATTTGCCCATGGTGCGGCCTGCGTCAGTTATTTTCGCTGGCGCCAGGCGTATTTTGCCCAGGAGCAGATGCATGCCGGGCTGCTGCGACCGGACAACTCCAAAACCGAGGCATGGCATGCCGCGAGCCAGGTACTGAGCGAAATCACCGCGCTAAACCTCACTTCCCAGCCCAAATCCGCATCGCGGGTCGCCATCCTGACCGCCCCGGAGGGTCAATGGGTCAGCGAAATTGAAGCGCAGGGCGCCGGCTATGACTGGCACCGGATTCAGCTGGATTATTATTCCGCGTTTCGGCAAATTGGCGTGGATGTGGACTTTATGTCGGTCCAGGCGGACTTTTCACCGTATTCTCTTATCGTTGCGCCCTGCCTGCCCATACTGGATGAGGCGTTTGTGGAGAAGTGCAGGGCCAGTAATGCGGTGTGTGTATTTGGACCGCGTACCGGCGCCAAGACCGAGGAATTTAATTATCCGCTCAACCTGCCGCCGGGGCCGTTGCAACAGCTTATCCCGCTACGCGTGCTGTCGGTGGAGACCCTGCGTTCGGACTGCGCGGAACCACTGGAGTGGAATGGTCGGCAGTATGAAAGCACCAGCTGGTGCGAGGAAATTGACGCGCCGGAAGCCGAGGTGTTGGCGCGCTACAGCGATGGCAGTCCGGCGATGGTTCGTTACCAACAGGTCATTTACCTGGCTACCCTTACCAACATCGAGTTCCTTAAGGATGTATTCACCAGTCTGTGCAATGCTGCCGGCATTGATACCTATGCACTGCCAACGGACCTGCGCGTTTGTCGCCGCGGCAACCTGATGTTTGCGTTCAATTACGCCGCGTATCCGCAGGAAGTGCCGGTGGCGGAGGACACTCGCTTTGAACTGGGGCAGCGGCTATTGCCCGGGCGCGATGTGGCCTGCTGGCGCGTTGCGTAGCCCGCGGCGGTCACGAGCAGGATCGAGCGGCGCCCGGCATAGAACCGGCAGCGCGGGGTAGCTGATACTCAGCTGACAATCCGGGCCCGCGTCCGGCTGGTGCTGCAACCACACTTTGCCGACGGCGGTCCGTTCCATCGGCTTTGGCGACGCCGCGCCAACCCGGTTGGCCAAATACTCCCATACTCCGCTGATGCGGTTGTATGTATTCCTGTAAAACCTTATATTCCCTGCGGCGCTGGCACTGGTTGTCGGGTCAATCTCGCTACAATCGGGTGGCCCTGTAACTGCTTGCTGATTGCAGTTGGCAGGGGCGGGTTGCGCTCTTTCATATCACGTTATATCGGTCTCGGGGATTGCAGATTTGAACAGGAAATACACGGCACTCATCGCGTTTTGCTGGCTCGTGTTAGTCACCGCTGCAGCCACAGGCGACCCGGCAGAGCTCCGGGAGTGGGAGTCATGGCTGCTGGAAAAACATACCGACAGTCGCTGCCCATGGCGTATGTCCGACAAGCGGGAGCGGCAGTGCATCTGGCCGGGAAAACTGGTCCTTACGTTGTCGGGAAGATCCCTGACCTTCGCTTTCGATGTCCAAGTCTATTCCGAGGAAGCTTTCGTCGCGTTACCAGGCGACGCCAAACATTGGCCACGCGCGGTGATGACCGATGGTAAACCCGCAGGCGTGATGGAAAGCAAGGGCCTGCCACACGTATCCCTGGCACGCGGCAAGCATCAACTGACGGGGCTCTTCTCCTGGACGCGAAAACCGCAAATGTTGCGGGTTCCGGAGTCGATCGCACTGATCACATTGGTTGAGGCGGGTCGGGTGAGGCCGCTCAATCGACGCGGGGAACAGCTGGTATTTAGCCACAGCGAGGGCAAGCGCGAAGCCCGGGAGCGGGACAGCCTGACCGTCGAAGTGTACCGCCTGCTCAAGGATGGCGTCCCCCTTACCATGGAATCCCGCGTGCAACTGTCGGTAAGCGGCAAGCCGCGTGAGATTAGCCTGGGGCGTCTGTTGCCGCAAGACAGCGTGGTCACCGGCCTGGAGTCGCCGCTGCCGGCGAGAATCGAGGACGATGGTGCGCTGCGGGTACAGCTCGTCGCTGGTGAGCACCAAATTCGCCTGCATTCCCGCTTTACCACCGATATTGCCGAACTGCGTGCGCAGCGTAGCTCCGCGCAGTGGCCGGAGGTGGAGTATCTCAGCTTTCAGTCCGATACCGATACCCGGCAGGTTAAGCTGTCCGGTGCCGCCAGTATCGATACCACCCAGATTTCGATACCGGCCGATTGGGCGCACTTGCCGACGTACCGGATTGACGAGACCGATGCCCTCCAGATCACCACTACCTTTCGCGGCGACCATGCACCGTTGGCCAATCAACTCGCAGTGAAGCGTGATCTATGGCTGGATTTCGACGGTGACGGACTCACCGCGCTGGACGCAATAAGCGGTCGTATGTACCAGGGCTGGCGCCTCAATGCCCGGCCGGATACCATGATCGGTCGCGCCACGGTTGCCGGAGCGCCGGTATTGATAACCGATGACCAGGGGTCCCTGGGTATCGAAATTCGCAGCCCCGATATTGATTTACTCGCGGTTACCCGCATCGAGAGCCCTGCGCAGCTCTCGGCAACGGGCTGGGATGCCCGCGCAGACCGGTACCAGGCTACCCTGCATTTACCGCCCGGTTGGCGGGTGTTGCATGCCGGAGGTGTGGATGGTGTATACGGGACCTGGATCAGCAAGTGGGATCTCTGGGATATTTTCCTGCTGTTGATAATGGTGGCCGCCAGCAACAAGCTGCTCGGGACCCGGGTTGCAGTCCTGGCCGGGGCTACGCTGCTGTTGTGTTTTCACGAGAGCGGGGCACCAATACCGGGGTTCCCCGCGCTGTTGCTGGTGATCGCACTGCTAACCATTGTTACCGGCCGCTGGAAAAAAAGCTTCAGTATTTTTGGCGCTGTGGCAAGCGTATTGCTCGTTATCGGCGTGCTGGCGTTCGCGATCTCTACGTTCCGCCTCGCCATCTACCCGACACTGGAGAGGAGCCAGGTCGGACGCTATGCAGATAGCTACCAGCGCGATGCTGCGGGTGCCCGTTCCGAACCTGGCAGCGCTCAGCCGATAACGCAAGCGCTGCAAAAGTCCACCCCCGCCGCCGTACTGGAAGAGCGGCTCAGTGACGTTCCCCGCCGCAAGGTGGATCTGTACGAGATCGATGAAAGTGACCGCGTGCAAACCGGTCCCGGCCTGCCGACCTGGCTGTGGAACCAGGTAACCTTGCGGGCTTCCGGCCCGGTCACTGCAGAGCAGTCCCTGCGGGTGTTCTATTGCCCTCCCTGGCTCACTGCATTGTGGCGTATTGTCAGTGTGTTGTTGATCGGTGCTTATGCGGGCGTACTGGTCCTGCGCCTGGCCCGGCTCATCGATTTCGGCCGGGCAGCGCCTGGTCGCGTGGCCGGCACCGCCGCCTGCCTGGTAGTGGCGGTTAGCGCGGCGTTGGCGGTGCAGCCGCCCGTCGCGATGGCGGACGACTACCCGCCACGGCATTTACTGGATGAACTGGAAACCCGCTTGCTGGAGTCCCCCCAATGCTTGCCCGACTGTGCCGCGTTGAACAATGGCAAGCTGGTGGCAGATGAGACGGAGCTGGAGTTGCGTTTCGAAGTGTATGCGGATGCGGAGATCGCGTTGCCTGTGCCGCGAGGGCGCACTGGCTGGGATGTCACGGAGGTCAATATCGATGGGGTCGCCAGCACTGCGGCGACGCTGCATGACCAGCAAATCCTGCTGTTGATCCCCCGGGGTCACCACAATGTGCGCCTGGCGGGCAGGATCACCGGCGATCAGGTGGCCATTGCGTTTCCTTTGCCTATCCATAATTTTACGGTCGAGGCAAAGCAATGGCAGGTGGACGGTTTGGTGGACGGCCGTTTGCCGAATAACACGCTCAGCCTGCATGCCACAGCGCGCGGCGACGCCGGGCAGGTACGGGAAAAAACCCTTGTGCCGGAGCCGGTGGCACCATTCGTGATGCTGCATCGCCAGTTTGTGTTGGGCAAGCGTTGGTCGCTGGTGTCCCGGGTCCAACGCCTGGCACCCGCAACCGGCGCCATGACGGTGAGCGTGGCGCTATTACCCTATGAAAAAGTGTTATCGGATTCGGTGACTATCAGCGACGGGAGGGCAGTGCTGCAGTTCGCTGCTCGGCAACAGGAAATCAGCTGGCAATCCAGCCTGGTTCCGGCGGAAGAACTGGCCCTGACCGCGGCCGTTAACGCGCAGTACTTGGAAACCTGGCAGTTTGTCCCGTCTTCCTTGTGGCGTATCAGCTACGCCGGGATTCCTCCGGCCAAGGACGCCGGCAAGGCCAGTTCGCTGCAACCCCTGTGGAAGCCCTGGCCGGGCGAAACGCTAGCGGTTGCGATCACGCGCCCATCGGGAATTGCCGGTCCCACGCAAACGGTAGAGGAGGCGACACTAACCTACCAGGCAGGCAAGCGTGTGCAAAAATCCACACTTGTGCTCGATGTTCGCTCCAGCCTGGGTGACGATTACACGATTGGCCTCCCTCCTGCAGCCGAAGTGCTGTCGGTGGCGCTAAATGGCAAATCCCTGAATCTCCCGGAAACCCGGGAGATCACCGTTCCGCTGCAGCCAGGGCTGCAGCGCATTGCCATCGAATTTCAGGAATATGCTGCACTTGGATGGTGGAGCCGCACCCCGCGTATCGATCTCCCCGGAGATGCCAGCAATATCAACCTGCGTTATGAATTGCCCCGGGATCGCTGGCCGCTCTACGTTAGTGGGCCCGCTATTGGTCCGGCA
>CAMYKE010000039.1 GCA_947258895.1 uncultured Pseudomonadales bacterium
TTTCGCTCGTTATCCCGAAGGAGGTACATGCACTGCCGCTCACACACACCAAAAAATTTACGCTTTGGTTCCGAAATTATGCTCTGGGTGTTTTCGTTGCAAAAAGCTTTCCAACTTTTTCCAAATCGTCGATTATTCACCTATGTACTGTAAAACCCAGCAACTCGACCACTCCGGGCCCGCCCTGTGCACGCGCCCCCGCTGACGCCGGCGAGCGTGCACCTGTGGCATATACCCCTGACACGGCGGGCTGTCGCCGCGGACCCGGCTATCCTCGGAGAGGCAGAGCGGGCGCGCGGGGCGCGCTTTGCAACCCCGGCACTGCGTCGCAACTTTCTCGTCACCCACACCGCCAAGCGCCGTATCCTGGCACACTACCTGGACATACCTGCCAAAGAATTGGCGCTGTCCGCCAACCCCTATGGCAAGCCGTGTCTGACCGGCGCCTGTGCCGCCGCTGGTATTCGTTTCAACCTGTCCCATACCCGCACCACGGCAGTACTGGCGGTCACCCTTGGCCACGAGACCGGCATCGACATCGAGGCGCTGGGCCGCTCTGTTGAAGTCATGCCGTTGGCAGAGCGCTACTTCAGTGACTCCGTGTTGCGTCATCTCGAAGAGCTGAGCGGAAGTGACCAGCGGCGCGCATTCCTGCGCTACTGGACGCAATTTGAAGCCTACAAGAAAGCCCTGGGGTATGGTTTGCGCGGTGAAGACACCAGGCTGTCATTGCAGCTGGCGGAGCGTCCGGACAACCGCTTCCAGCCAGTACTGATCACCGCTCCGCCCGCTGGCTGGCAAGCCGCAGAGCTGGACTACCTGCCGGGTTATGCAATCTCGGTCGTGATCGAAGCCAACCTGCTCGCCCCGGAGCTCAGCTGGCAGGAATTTACGGCCGACCCGGGCGCGGCACCATAGTCGGCCAGCGGCTACGGATCGTGGCGCAACGCATCCGGAATCGGCAATTCGGGCAGCGGGCCCGACTTGCGCCTGCCGTGGCGGCGCAACTGGAACACATAGGCCAGCACCTGCGCTACCGCGACATACAAACCGGCCGGAATCTGCTCCTCGAGTTCGGTGTTATGAAATACCGCTCGGGCCAACGGTGGTGCAGACAACACGGGCACATCATGGGCAGCGGCTACCTCGCGGATCTTCTGGGCCACGAAATCCGCTCCCTTGGCCACCAGGATCGGTGCCTGCATGGCATTTGAATTGTAGCGCAGCGCCACGGCGTAGTGCTCCGGGTTGGTGATTACCACGTCCGCCTCGGGCACCGCAGCCATCATCCGCCGCTGTGACAGCTCATGCTGCAGCTGGCGAATCCGGCTCTTTACCTCCGGCTTGCCCTCGGTACTCTTGAGTTCGTCCTTGACCTCCTGCCGGGTCATCTTCAGTTTCCGGGTGTGATCCCATATCTGGAATGGAATATCGAGCAGCGCAATAATGATGGTGGCCGCACTCATACCCAGCACCGCCCAACCCACCAGCCAAAGGGCCTGGGCCATACCCAGCTGGGAATCCTCCTTGCCGATGGCAAGAATTTCGGGGGTTAGCGCATACAGGATAACCACCGCCAGCAACGACACGAGCAGGAACTTGCCAGCCCCCTTCAGCAGTTCCACCAGAGCACGCGCCGAAAACATCCGTTTCAAGCCGGCCAGCGGGTCGATTCGACTCAACTTGGGCTGGATTGCCTTGCCGCTCATCACCCAGCCGCCCAGGGCAACCGGGCCGACTATGGCGGCGAGCAGTAGCAGCATAAACAATGGCAGCAATGAGTACGCACCTTCGACGATGGACGCAGCGAGATGCCGATACATGGCGTCAATCTCGAATACGTCCGACCGGGACAGGCTCAGGTTGCTGCTAAAGATTTCCTTCAACCGTGTGGCTATGGTATCGCCAAATACCAGCAACCCCCCGGTACCCGCCATCAGGATCGCCATCGTGTTGAGCTCCCTGGAACGGGCAATATCACCCTTGTCGCGGGCGTCCTGGCGCCGTTTCGGCGTCGCCTGTTCGGTACGTTCCTGGGCGGTATCCTGCTCGGCCATGGTGTAGTCAGCCTTCCCCGATCGAGGTTCGCGCCACCAGCAGGGACAGCGTCGGATTGCCAGTCTGCATTGCTCTCCCTATGCCCCCGTAAATTGTCGTAACAGCAACAGCGCTTCCTCGGTGAGGCCGTGGAACTGTGGCAGGAAACCCACCAGGCTGATCAACACAATCAACAAGCCGAACACCATGGTAAAAGGGAATCCCAGGGAAAATACGTTGAGCTGCGGCGCGGCGCGATTCATGATGCCAAAGGCGAAGTTGACCACCAGGATGGCGGTCACCGCCGGCAGCGCGACCAGCATTGCGCCCGAAAACATCCACACCGACCAGTTCACCAGCTGCCACAGCAGTACCGTGTCGAAACTGAGCAGCGCCACTGGCATGGTGCGAAAGCTCTCGACCAGAACCTCAATGGCCACAATGTGTCCGTTCATTGCCAGGAACAGCAAGGTCACGAGCATCAGGTAGAACTGACTAAGCACCGCGACATTGACGCCGTTGACCGGATCCACCATCGATGCAAACCCGAGGCCCATCTGCATCGCCATCATCTGGCCCGCGAGCACAAACACCTGGAACAGCATCTGCAGCACGAAGGCCATGGCTACCCCCACCAGGATCTGCTGGCCGACCAGCAACCAGGCGGCGATGGAGAGTCCCTCGATCCGCGGCATTTCCGGCAGTAGCGGGGCCACCACCAGGGTAATCAGAACCCCAAGCCCGAGGCGAATACGCATCGGCACCAGTTGGGTGCCAAACACCGGAACTGCCATCAGGAACGCCGTGATCCGGAACAGCGGCCACAGGTAGCGACCCAACCAGGCGCTGATTTCTGCGGCAGGGATTTCCGGCATGGGCTAGCGGACCCTGTTCCAGGGTAACATTGCCATATCTGCCAGGGCTGTCGCACCTGCCCTGCCCGGGCTCGAAGTTGCATCCATCATCACCCCGGCTAGCCGATTAATAGCGGAATATCCGTCACCAGCCGCTGTCCGAACTCGACCAGGCGGTTGATCAACCAGGGCCCCAGCGCCATCACAGTCAGCAGGGTGACCAACAGGCGTGGCAGGAAACTCAGGGTTTGCTCGTTGATCTGGGTGGCGGCCTGGAAGGTCGAGATCACCAGGCCGACCAACAGGCTGGGGACGACGATCACAGCAACCATGATTACCACCAGGTACAGTGCCTCGCCGAACAGGCCGGTAGCGACTTCGGGGGTCATATGCCGTAACTCGCCGCCAGGGAGCCAATCACCATCGCCCAGCCATCAATCAGCACAAACAGCATAATCTTGAACGGCAGCGAGATAATAATAGGCGACATCATCATCATCCCCATCGCCATCAACACACTCGCAACCACCAGGTCGATAACCAGGAACGGGATAAACAGGATAAAACCGATCTGGAAAGCCGTTTTCAACTCGCTGGTGACGAACGCCGGAACCAGGATTGAAAATGGCAAATCTTCCGGCCCGTTGAACTCCTCCCGCCCCGAGATGCGCACGAACAGCCCGATATCGTCCTCGCGGGTTTGCGCGAGCATGAAATCGCGCACCGGCTTGCCTGCCAGTTCCACCGCCTGCAAGGGTGCCAGCTCGGCGTTCAGGTATGGCTGCAGCGCTTTTTCATTGATCACGTCAAACACCGGCGCCATGATAAAAAACGTCAGGAACAGCGCTAATCCCAGCAGAATCTGGTTGGAGGGTGTCTGTTGCAGGCCCAGCGCCTGACGCAGGATGGCAAACACAATAATGATGCGCGTGAAAGAGGTCATCATCATGAGCAACGCCGGCAGCAGCGTCAGCGCCGTCATGAGGAACAAGACCTGGATGGTTACGGAATAACGCTGGGAACCATCTTCCGCGGTGGTCAGGGTCAGCGCGGGGATACCCACGGGCGTAGCGGCGGCGAGAGCCGAGGGCGCCGACGGGGAAACGGGGGTGGCAGCAGCTTCCTGAGCCGCCGCGGGGTCGGCGAGCAGCGCGGCGTAGAGTACTACCAGAAAGCAAATTGCACAGCGCAATGATGTCATTCAGAAGATCAAAATATTGTCACCTGCAAGCGGAATTACTTGCGTGACATAAGCTGATGCAATTTCTGTGCAAATTCTGAATTTATTTCACGATCGGGCGCAGAGGCTACCGGCTCGGCGAAAGTATGCAGGGTATTGATCTGCTGCTGGGTAACGCCCAGCAGCAATTGCTGACCGCCCACTTCCACCAGCGCAATGCGTTCCCGCGAACCGACCGAACTCACGGCTAACACCTTGATAGTACCGCTATTTGCGCCGGATACGGCACCCATTCGCTTGATCAACCAGGCGCAACCGACGATCACCGCAAGCACAAACAACAGGCCCAAAAACAGGCTGGACAGCTCCCCCGTGCCGATCCCTGCCGGCGACTTTTCGGACGCGGCCAGGGCCAGCAGCGGGACGCTACAGGCAACTGCAACCAGCAGCCGGAGAGTACGATCAATGCGCATCGAACACCCGTGGTGCCAGCTTTTTGACGGGGCATCGGGGTCCGGTGCGCGAGCCAGTCATGCAGTCCATTAGCCGAGTTGCTTAATCCGTTCCGAGGGACTGACCACTTCGGTGAGGCGAATCCCGAATTTTTCGTTCACGACCACTACCTCGCCATGGGCGATCAGCGTGCCGTTTACCAGCACATCAAGCGGGTCCCCGGCGAGGCGCTCCAGTTCAATCACCGAGCCCTGGTTTAATTGCAGCAGGTTACGAATGGTAATATCGGTATTGCCAACCTCCATCGAAATGGTCACCGGGATATCGAGGATTACATCCAGCCCGGGCGTCCCGCCTGTGCCGTGACTGTCGTCCTGCAATTCGTCGAGCCGGGATCGCTCCGGGCTGTCGGGCTGGTCCGATCCCTGCCACTCTTCCTCGACAGCAGCGTCGGGAGCGGCAGGGGTTATTTGATCTTCAGCCATAGGATTCTCCGCAAAGCTTTCAAGAGGCCTCAGTCGGCCGCGTAAGGTGCCCCTTGATTTTCAGGGCCAGGTTAGCGCCGGATTTACCAAATTGGGCATCGAAAATCGGCACGCCATTGGCAACCACCGTGTTACTGTCGGGCATCGTAATGGGAATCACATCGCCCACTTTGAAACCGAGTATTTCGCGGAGGGTGATCTTGCGTTCCGCGACGATGCAGTTTACTGGCACCCGCGCATGCATGATATCCGCCTGCAACGACGGGCCCCAATGCTCATCACCGTCCTCGACATCCGCCTGCACACCGGCATCGAGTGCCTCGCGCACCGGCTCGAGCATGGAATAGGGGATGGCAAGCTGTAGTTTGGCAGGCTCCGGCTCCTCGGCCTCCTCCCCTTCGGCAGGTGCAGTACCGAGCTTGATATGGAACGTACTGAGCACCACCACCTCGCTGGCACTGATCGCGTTCGCCATCGCCGGGTTGGACTCGGTCGCTACAAACTCGAAATCTACCGCCATAACGCTCTTCCATGCTTCCCGGAGATCGGAAAACACCTGGTTAAGAAATTTCTGCACCAGCCGGGTTTCCGTGGGGGTAAACTCGCGCTCGCCGACCCGGGCTTCTCCGTGCCCGCCGCCGAAAAACTTGTCAACCAGGGCGAATACGAAGTTCGAATCAAGCACCAGCATCGCGGTTCCGCGCAGCGGCCGGATCTTAACCATATTTATGCTCGAGGGCCGTTCCAGCATCTGCAGGTATTCTGCAAATTTGACGTTTTCGATACCGGCTGAACTCACCTCGATGGATTCGCGCAGCAGGTTAAACATGCTAACCCGGGTAAACCGGGTGAAGCGCTCGTTGATCATTTCCAGGGTCGGCAGGCGGCCCCGGACGATGCGGTCCTGGCTGGCGAGGTCATACGGCAGCACCCCGACATTCTGCTGTTGAGCGCTTGCGTCGACGTCGACGTCACCTTCCTCGACGCCATTGAGCAGGACATCGATTTCATCCTGGGAAAGGAGTTCCTCGTCAGCCATCGCGCGTTATCCCTGCCGGCCCCATGGCCGGTTGCAGCGAATCATCGGCTTGCTTGTTCGCGGCATCGTCACTGCATCACAAAGTTAGTGAATAACACCTTGTCGATGCCGGGCGCACCGATCTCGTTCTGCAGGAACGCCTGCACGGCGGCGGTGGCGTCCTCACTGAGCTTCATGCGGCCGGCGTCGGTTTGCAACATCGCCAATTGCTGACTGCTAAACAAATTGTTGAGGTCGTTCTTGATGACCGGCTCATGCTTTGCAATGGTATCCATCGCTGCCTGGTCCTTGCCCCTGATCTGGACATCGATCTGCAGGTAGCGCTGCTTGCCCTTGGCATCAAAATTAACAATAAACGGTTTATCCAGGCGGTAGTACAGCGACTGGACCAATTCCGGCTCCTGTGCCACATCCGCCGCTGCCGTCTCTTCGCCACCCGATAACGTAAAAAATACGCCAGCCGCGCCAATTCCCAGTCCCAGCAATGCTGCCGCGACAACCACCACCAGCTTGCTAGCCCCGCCTTTCCTGTCTTCGTCTACCAGTAGTTCTTCTTCCTGCTTTGCCATATTTAACCTTGTTTCGTTACGCTCCAGTGAAGTGACTCTCTATGCTGCCGGCGGCCGGCGCCGCCCTTCCCTGTTAACTATAGCAACTAACCCGCATCCGTCACCGATACAGCATGAAATTTGATAGTAATTAATGAAATCAGCCCGTTACCCAATGCCATCAAAATGCAGTCTGTCAGATTTGCCTCACCGCGCCCTGCACCCCGACCGACTCGCCATCGCACACGCTAATCAGTGACGGTTACGGGTAACCGGCGCAACTCACCATTCAGTGTTTCCCCTAAACGTAATAATCGACCAGGCCGGCCCCGCTAACGGTCCCGATTGTGGGGGACGCCAACGGCCCGGTATCCTCCGCGGCAACGCCTCGCCCCGTTGCATCAGCCTCTCCTTCCTGGCCGGATCGCCGCTGTTCGGAAAGGCTCTGGTCCGATACATTGACATCCAGCAACTGCAACCCGCTGGCATCGAACAGTTCGCGTAGCCGTTGCGTGCTCGCTTCAAGGGTTTCGCGCACCACTCCGTACTGGCTGGAAAACTGCACCTGGGTCTGGTCGTTGGCGACGCTGATGCGAATCTCAACCGGGCCCAACTCCCGTGGATGCAACTGCATTTCCGCCGCCTGAATGCCGTTGCTGGCGAGCCAAAGCACGCGCTGGGCCATGGCCTGCCCCCAGTTGGGAGAGCTGACCGGAACCGGGATAGTCCCCGTGGCAAGCTCCGGTTTCGCTATCGCGGCGGTCTGGCCCGCGGGCAGTAAGTGATCGACGCGCGCCAGGTTGCGTGCCGTCTGCGTAACGATATCCCCGGCGTCGACATCCGCCGCTACTTCGCTACCGGGCGCGGCCAACGCTCCCGAGCGCAGCTGCTGCAGCGCCTCCTTGAAGGCCCGGGTTTCCTGCAGTCCGCTCGTATCACCGCGCATCGAGCCGGGCTGATCGGAGCCGGCCTGCGCCAGGGCCGCCTCGCCCTGCGCTGCAATCAAACCGGCAGGAGCGGCGGCGCCCCGCTGCGCCCTGGCCGTCTCGCCAGCCGCGGCCAGGCGTCCGCTGTCGTTCTGTTGCGCCACGGCCAGCTCCGCTCCGTCCGCGGTATCGTCCAGCCCGGCGGCCCCGGACCCTGTCGTATCATCCAGCACCCCGGTATCGCCCGACTCGGACCCCGTCACCGACAACACCTCCGTGACTTCCGGTTCGCCGTTCTGCAATCCTGCCAGCCCGGCGGCTTCTACCGGCCGGGTGGAATCGTCTTCCTGCGCCGGCAATTCGTTGCCGCTTGCCGCCGCAGTACTGCCGCTTTTCGCAGTTCCTGTTGCTGCCGCCCTGGATTCCTGCTCGCTGGCGCCGGAGCGTTCCGCGGCCTTGCGTTGCGTGGCCGCATCTGCCGGGCGTTGCGACTCGGAACGTCGATTTCGCTGTTCCTGCAACACATTGTCAAAGGAATTATCCCTTTGATTATAACCAGTTACAGAGCCAGCACCACTGTCAGCCTGGTTCGCGGTCGACGCTGACTTGGCCAGCATGGCGTCCAGGGTTTGATGAGATGTCTGCATAATACTCTCCAGCAATGGTTCCATCGGCGGCCAGGATTGGGGCATCACAGCCGCTGGCCCGCGGATCCGGGTTAGTTCGTCATCGTGTCAGGGCAATTACTTTGCAATTGCCAGGCCAACTAAATCCGTAATTATCAACTCGACGGAGTTCCAGCCTGCATCCGGTTAGCCGCCATATCTCACCGATTTTTGGAATTATCGCCGAGAGATTGTGCGTTGTACGGGATTTTCCGACGAAGGGGATAGCCGTCGCTATAGCCGCAGGGCGAGAAACCAAATAGGCAATTCGCACTGTACTGACAAGGCTTCTGGGCATTGGATCGCCGAATCGGTGAGATATGGCGGCTAGCTATCAGCAAACGCCGGCCGGCGCAACTGGACCAGTTCGTCCTGGGCCGCCTGCTCACGTCGATCCTCCTCCCGGGATTCGCTGCGCGCATAACGCGATACCAGCTTGGCCATATTCCGGTGTGCGCCACGCTGCTGCAGCCAGTCTCGCTCCGCTTGCTCAGCTGCCTCCTGGGCCTGCTCAACCTGCTGCCGCTGCTCATCGATCGCGACCATCAGGCGATTCACAAACTGGTGGTACGTGTGCAGGCGCTGCGCCTGGATACCGTCCTTACCCTCCTGCTCTACCAGTGCCTGGTATTCTCCTGCATACGCCAACAGGTCCTGCAGTTTTTTTGTATCCTGCTGCAGTTGCTGTTTCGCGGTGGCGAGGCCGGTCGCGGCACTTTGCTCCTTTAGGGATTCGAGTTGTACGATGGGCGCCAGGCGCTGCGACTTTTGCATCAGGTTTCCTGGTTGGCCTCCGCAACGGCAGGGATGGCGGTGGCGGCGGGCTCGCGCGGCTCGATCACCTGGAACAATTGCTGGTAACTGCGCTCAAAATCGACTACCTCATCCAACCCTTGTTGCAAGAACTGATTCATCAGCGGCATTCGCTCGATGGCCAGGTCCGTCTCGGGGTCGCTCCCCGCGGAATAGGCGCCGACGCTAATCAGATCGCGGCTGCGCTGATAGCGCCCATAAAGCTGCTTGAAACGCTGGGCAATACCCAGTAACTGCGCGGGTATCACCTGTGGCATGACGCGGCTGATCGATGCTTCGACATTGATGGCGGGATAATGGCCGGCTTCCGCGAGCTCCCGCGATAACACGATATGCCCATCCAGGATCGCCCTTGAAGCATCCGCGATCGGGTCCTGGACATCATCTCCCTCGGTCAACACGGTATAAAACGCGGTGATCGACCCCTCGCCCTGCGCCGCGTTACCCGCGCGCTCGACCAGTTGTGGCAGCCGCGCGAACACCGAGGGAGGATACCCCTTGGTGGCCGGCGGTTCGCCCACCGCCAGCGCGATTTCCCGCTGCGCCTGGGCGTATCGGGTCAGCGAGTCCATCAATAACAGCACGTTTTTACCCCGGTCTCGGAAAAATTCAGCGATGCTGGTCGCCAGCATTGCCGAGCGTAACCGCATTAATGGCGAATCATCGGCTGGCGACGCAATCACCACCGACCGTGACAGCCCCTCCGTACCGAGTATCTGTTCGATGAATTCCTTCACTTCACGGCCCCGCTCCCCGACCAGCGCAACCACCGTGATGTCTGCCTCGGTAAAACGGGTCATCATGCCCAGCAACACGCTTTTTCCCACCCCGCTGCCGGCGAAGAGACCCAGTCGTTGACCCCTGCCCACGGTAAGCAGGGAGTTGATCGAGCGAATTCCCACATCCAGTGACTCCGCGATGGGCTGACGGCTCAGGGGGTTAATTGGCTCACCGCGCAGGCTGACTTCGGCTTCGGTGCGCAGCGCACCCTTGCCATCGATCGGCTCCCCGATGCCGTTCAACACCCGTCCCAACAGACCGAAACCGACCGCTACCTGCTTCACCCTTTCCTGCGCGTGGATGCGAGCGCCGGGGCGCAGGCCCTCGACGCGGGTAATCGGCATCAGGAAGACCTTGCTGCCATCAAAACCAACCACTTCCGCCTCGATTGGCTTGCCCGTATCGGCTTCGATCAGGCAGTGCCCACCCAGCGGCACGTTGCACCCGACCGCCTCTATGGTGAGCCCGATGATACGGGTCAAATGACCCTCCACGACCGGATCTGCGCGTTGCGGCAGGTTTTCGGGATGACGCCGCAGGCGCTCGGCGAGGCTAGGGCGCATCACTATTCTCCACTGGAGTGGCATTCGGTATGGCAGCGCCCGTCGAAGTGATCGGCGCTGCCTCGACAAACCGCTCGGTCAGCAGCTTATCCAGGGTCAGTTGAAACTGGGTGTCCAGGGTATAGTCGATATAGCTGTGCTCGGACTTGATCACGCAGCCGCCGCTCTCAATTTCACCATTGGGTATGACCTGCCAGTCGTCTGCTTGCCTCAGGATCGCGCGGCCCACCAGTTCCGCGTCCCGGGGATGCAACAGTACCTTGATGTGTTGACTCGCTTCCGGCAACCGCGCCACCGCCTGGCGAATGACCTCCGTTACAAGTTCCTGATCAAACTCGACGGTGCGTTTCACCACCGCGTTGGCAACCCGCGCGGCAAGTATCACCAGCGCCTGCTCGAGTTCGTGGTCCTGCTGCGCGATCGGTTGCATCAGGTGACCCATAACCTGGTTAAGCTGGCCGGTGGTTTCCTCGACTTCGGCCCGAGCCTCCTGCATGCCCTGTTCGTACCCCTCGTTACGGCCCTGGGCAAAGCCCTCGGCCTGCGCCTGGGCGCGAATCCGCTCAATCTTGGAAGCGGTTAACGGCCCGACCGACAGTTCATCCACGTCAGTTGCGGATCGGCTGCGTTTATTGCGTGAGGCCGACGAAACCACTTCACCCGCCGGCTGCAGTACCGGCATTTGCCAGGCTTCGCAGGCAGCGGCCTGTTCGGCCGGGATCGTTGCTGCATTGTCTTCCAATGGGGGCATCCTGGTTCTCTCGTGGCGCGCTTGGACATGTTGCTGAAGACCTTGTCCTGGACCGCCTCGTCTGCACCTTTCAGGGCAATTATCAGCTCGTCGGACGAAACTTCGCGTAGCAGCGCCTGGATACCGCGATCATCCATTTCGCCGAGGTTATCGAATACGAACATCAGGTCCTGAATCTGGTTGCTCAGCTCTTCATCCATCCCGGTCAACTGCTCCAGTACCGTCGACTCCACCGCAGATTCAATTGCGTTGAGGATATTGGCCGCCGCTTTCGCGCCGCCCAGCGACGTGGTTTGGGTGGTGGTGCCGGTCTTGACCTGACGCTCGATGATCTCGTTGAGTTCCTCGAGCGCCGCCGGCTGCACCGTTTCCAGTTTGGAAATCCGTACCACCACATCCAGGCGCTGCTTTTCATCAAACAGCTCGAGGACGCGCGCGGCCTGGTCCGATTCCAGGTAGGAGAGGACGATCGCCTGCACCTGGGGGTGCTCAAAGCGGATAATATCCGCTACCCCGCGCGGCTCCATCCATTTCAGGGTATCCAGGCCGCTGGTGTCACCACCACGCAAAATGCGTTCGATGACGCTGTTGGCCCGATCCGGACCCAGCGCCTTGGTAAGCATCGCCTTGATATACCGATCCGCGTCCACTGTGAGGCCGGTCTCGTCCTTGGCGTCTTCCAGGAAGCCTTCGAGAACATGCTTGACCTGCTCCTTATTGATGTTCTGGATCTGCGACATGGCAGCACCGATGTGCTGCACTTCCCGGGCATCCATGTGCCGCATGATCTGCGCGGCATGATTTTCCCCCAGGCTCAT
>CAMYKE010000040.1 GCA_947258895.1 uncultured Pseudomonadales bacterium
TGGCGCACGCGGCCGGCACCTGCCTGTTTGCAGACGAGCAAGAATGCAGCATGGAGCAGCAGGGCACGAACTAGTCCGCATTCGTCACCGATTGGTGCACCTGATCAGCCGACTTCGATGCGAACCCGTTCTGCTGACTCCGGTTCGCGCTTGGGTACCTTGATATTCAACACGCCGTTCTTGAAATCTGCCCGGATTTGCTGCTCATCGATATTTTTGCCGAGCGGAATTTGCCTCAGGTAACGGCCGAAATAGCGCTCCCGGCGGACCACTTCGCCACCCTCCTTGTCCGTGTACTCGTCCTCCTTGGTCGCACTCAGGGTCAGTACCCCTTCCTGCAAGGTGAGCTCGATATCATCCCGCTCCAGACCCGGCAAATCAGCCTTGATATGGAACGCGTCCGGTTTTTCCTCAATATCTATGCGCGGGCTGGCCGCTTGTGCGCCCTCTTGTTGAGCTGTAGGACGGGTCGGCAAAAACACACCCTCGAACATGCGATCGAAATCGTCATCGAACAGGTTAAAGGGAGATATTGCACGCGACTTTCTTGGTAACAGGCTCATTATAATCCTCCACTTTCAGCGTGGTTAACGGTCGAATTATATTAAAGCGCACGCTCGCCACCCGGCACTTGACCTGCGTCAGGCGGCGCGATTATTGATGCCAGAGAGTCCGCGCGCTACCATCCCGAGCGCACGTGATCGTTTACAAGAGGCGATGTTTAGGGTAAAAAGCAACCCTCCCCAAGCTATCGACGCCCGGCCGCATGCCCCATACTGTCCACAAAGAAAAAACCGAGTTCAATAAACTGCAGAAACGGCTGCGCCGCAACGTCGGCAATGCGATTGCAGACTTCAAAATGATCGCAGCGGGCGACCGGGTAATGGTGTGCCTGTCGGGAAAAAACGCCAACCGGTAAAACCACCTGTGCGCTGTGCTCCCGCCTGCGGCGCGGCAACCTGTACGGCTTTGCGGAACGAATCGGTGCCAACAGGATAGCCCTTGGGCATCACCGCGACGATATTATGGAAACGCTGTTTTTGAACATGTTTTTTGGCGGCAAACTGAAGGCCATGCCACCCAAGTTACTCAGCGATGATGGCAAGCACATCGTGATCCGGCCACTCGCCTATTGCAAGGAAGCTGACATCGCACGCTACGCCGCGGTCAGGGAGTTTCCCATCATTCCCTGCAACCTTTGCGGATCACAGGAAAATTTACAGCGCAAGGTTATCAAGGATATGTTACAGGACTGGAACCGGCAATACCCCGGACGGCTGGATGTGATCTTCAAAAGCATTCGCGACGTGGTGCCGTCACATCTCGCGGATACCCGCTTGTTTGACTTCGAATCACTGGTGAGCGAGGCTGAGGCGGAACCCGCCAACGGCCTGCGCCTGGCTAATCTCTAGCCGCCGCTCTGCAAGAACTCTTGGGCTAAAAATCCCAGCCCAGTCCCAGGATATAGGTCGTATCGTCCTCTCGCTTGTCCATGGCCGGCGTATTATCCCAGTCAAAAATCACCTTGGCCTCGGCGGAGAGTATGTTCAATACCCGGGTGCGGATACCCGTCTGGGTCTGTACCAGCTGGTTATCGCTGTCCTCAACACTGGGATACCATTCGCCCTTATGAAAAAACCTGGTAATCTCACCGAGTTTTTGGTCGAATCTCCAGGCCACCCGCAACGCGGCATAATCCTCATCCTCGGTGGTATCGCTAAAATTCTCGCTAACCCAGCTTAAACCCAGTTCGAAGTCAAACTCGGTCCTGTCCGTCCTGATAAAGCGCTTGCCAATGCCGCTACCAACCGTCGTCCGGGAATCCAGGTTGGCGGTAACTTCCTTCTCGGCTCCCATATCACCATAGACATACCAGTCCGGCGCCACGAAATAATCGTAATGGCCACCCAGTGCATAGCGCCGCTTGCTGGTGGTTTCGATGCCGGTGTCGATGTTGGTTTCCTTATTCTCAATGTACTCCGCGTCGAGTATGATTCGGTCTTCCGGGGTTTCACGCTTGGCGTCGACGGAGACGCTGGCATCCTGGGTCTCGGTATTGCCGGTCTCCACCGTAATACCTGCGCCAACGCGCCCGGTCCATTCGACGGGGGGCGGGGGTGGCGGATTGATCGCGGCCAGCTGATCCAACGCTATCGACTGGGCCGCAATGACTTCACCGCGGGCTACGCTGCTACCCCTTCCATCCGTGACTACTTGTTGCTGGAGGACCGTGCCATCGGTGAAGTGCAGCTCTTCTGCTTGGTCCGTGCTGAACTGCTTGAGACTTGCCATGGGAACCTTGATTTCACCTACCATACTGGAGCGGAATACCATTTCGCCATTGCCCATGGAGACGACTTTGCCCTCGAGGCGATCGCCGTTGTTAAATTCCAGGACATCGGCAAGCAACGATTGGACCGGTACTAGTGCGGCAATCCACCACAGTGAAAGCTGTTTCAATGCTATGACTCCTATGTAGAATGAGGGTTACTTGCGTGGCCTTGCACCCGGTCCGCGCCGCGGCCGGGATATCAGTAACGGGGCCGCAATTTACTGAATTTGGCAGACGAACACAAGGGTGACGCGCCGATTCTCGCCAGAATGCCCCGCTTCCCCAGCGGCCGCCACGGTTCCCGCGCGTCCCTCGAAACATCGGTTGGCGCGTGGTTGCTCCGACGGGCGCACGAGCCATGCCGGTAGCTCCGGATGGGAACGTGCCGCGCACAACGGGATCGCACTCCGGGAAAAATTGCGGGATAGCAATGCAAAGAGGCTACAATGGCATCAGAGTGCCAGCCGACTTTCGATTTTGGTGCCTGAGGGGGCAGAGCCGGAGTCCGCTGGCGGAAAAATCAGGTCCCGGCCGCCACTGACGCAGTGGAGAGCAGGCAATCAGAGAAACAGGTCTTGCCAATCCGACAGGTCGGAGGTCTCCCCGGCGTCGTGCAGTTCGATTCCACAGGCGAACTTGTCATTCTCCCCGCGGCACCAGCGAACCTCGCCACTTAGCAAGAACTTGCCCGGCACACCCTTGACGTCGACCCAGAGTTCCAGCTCGGTACCTGCAGGAATCAACTGACTAACCGATAGCTGCAGTCCGCTGGACGATACGTCCAGGGTGATACAGCCAATCGTGGTACCCTTTAGGTCAGGATTTTCCGGGCAATTGCCCACCTTGACAAACAGGCGCTCTTCCCGAGCCCCCCGTACATCCATTCTCCGATCCGATGAAACCATATCTCCCTATCCCGGCAATCAAATAAGAAATGTGAGTGGTCTAATGCCTAGCCCGCATCCGTCACCGATACAGCAGCAAATTTGAGAATAATCAATGATATCAGCCCTCTACCCGACGCCATCGAATTGCAGTCTGTTAGACTCGCTTTGCCGTGCTCTGGCGGCCGCTCGGCACGCCCCTCATCACACTTTTCACTACGAGAGCCGCTTACGCATAGCTACAGCTATACATTGCGCTCTTTTCGCGCGATCTGCACGCCGACCGACTCGCCATCTTACACGCCAATCGGTGACGGATGCGGGCTAGTTATGTGTATCGATCGCCACTGCAGTGCGATCAATACGCCACACGATCAGGTAGTTATTCATCAGCCTGTTAGTTTGCGCCTCAAATACCGGTTTAGCAATCCTTCCGGAAGACTTCCCGCAGCGCCAGGGCGCGTAGCACGTTGCTACCAGTGCAGCACATCCTTAATTAGCGGAATGGTCAGTTTACGCCCGGCAGCCAGAGCCGAGGCATCCAGCCGGTCCAGCAACTCCAGCAGGTTCGAGACACTGCGCTCGGAGCGGGACAGCAGGTAACGCAGTGTTTCGGGCGTCACCAGCAGCCCTCTGTGTGCCGCACGTTTGCGCAACATATCCAGCCTGCCCTCGTCATCCAGGTCTGCGATGCGATAGGTCACTCCGCTTCCCAAACGTGACACCAGGTCCGCCAGGCCGAAACCGAGCCTGCCGGGGCTTGCCGAGCCCGCTATCAGCAGGGCGCCAGATGCAGCGACTAACCGGTTGAACAAATGGAACAATGCCTCTTCCCAGCCACGATCAGCAGCAATGCAATCCACATCGTCCACGCAAACCAGATCAATAGTTTCAATATCCTGCAGTGCCTCCGAGCCGAATGACTTCAGCTCTGCCAGCGGCAGGTACATAGCGGACCTGGCGCTGGCTCCGGCCAGGTGGCACGCCGCCTGCAGTGCGTGGCTGCGACCACTGGCGGGGTTACCCCAGATATAGGCCAAGCCGGTTGCTCCCCGGGCCAAACGATGCAGCTGCGCCACCAGATCACCATTTCCGCCTACCACGAAATTGTCGAACGTCGACTCTTCGCGGATCGGCATCAACAGCGGTAATTGCGGATGCGCCAGGGTCATTTGGTCACCCGACTCGCAGCGACGGCCTTGCGCGCCCAGGTATAGACATAATCGAGGCCGCTGAGCGAACTAACCGCAAACACCAGCCAGATCATAGCGCTCATCAACACCTCTGGCAGCTCCGTGAGTGCGAGATCAACCAGCATCAGCGTTACCAGCGTAAATTGAAATGCCGTACTGCACTTGCCGAGAAAAGTCGGCGCAAACTCATAGTCACCGAATAATATATGGTAGAGAGTAGCGCCGCCCAGGATAATCAGGTCCCGTGCGATCACCACTACCGCCAACCACAGTGGGATGAACCCGGTATAGGTCAACAACACAAATACCGTCACCAGCAGGGCTTTGTCGGCGATCGGATCGAGCATCGAGCCAAAGCGGCTGGTCCAGTTAAACCGGCGTGCCAGGAAGCCATCGATTCCGTCGGAAACACTGGCGATCACAAACAGCAACAGGGCGATACCGAAGTGCTGACCAATGATACTGACTGCGACCGGCACCACTAACAGCAACCTCAGCAGCGTTATCAGATTAGGCAGCGTACTCAAATCCAAGGTACGAAATCCTTCCGGTGACGGTCAGCGGCGCCAGCGATAGCGCAAAATGGCACCCGGAGTCGCCAGTTCGCCGTCTTCTTCCATTGGTGCTAATTTGTTGTCCAATGCCAGTTCCTCCCGGAATTTGGCCTGACTCACATCCGTATCGACCGTAAACACGATTTGGTCCTCGACGACCCTGTTGATACCGTGGCTGCTAACCGCGGCGAGGCGGCCCAGGTACCTGGACACACGGTCATAGTCGCCAATCGTGTCGATTCCCGAAACCGACACCTGCAGCCGGGCGCGCTCCAGGGGGGATGTGCTAACCGCATAGTATGCAGCCAACTGGTCGGCGGCCTTGTCTATCGCTGCCGTGATATCGGCGTCAAGTCCGGCCCCGCTCATGGAAAAGCGAATCGCGCGCTCATTAAATATGAACAACCAGCTACCCTGCCATCTGCCGGCGCCATCCTGAAACATTCGCCCCGCCAGGATTGCCGCCGGAGCATAGCGCAAGGATGCAGTTTCAATCCGCTGCTGGAATAGCCCCCATGCGTCCAGCGGTGTCAGGCTGGCCTGGTCCTCCAGGTCCAGTAACGGAAAAACAACGGGCACACCGCGCAGTTCTGCGGCGCCGCTGACCGCCTCGGTAATGGCATCTTGCTCGTCCGCGCCCACCAGCGCACGGCGCCCGTCCTGCTCCTGCACGATCCACAGCATCAGGCTTGGACGGTTGCTACCCCAGATAGGAAGGCGTGCGCCACGCAACAGGCCGTTGACCAGGGTTTCATCAAATTGCAGCTTTAATTTCTTGATGGTTTCGATGTCACCCGACTCGCCGCGCTTCTCCGTAGTGACAAAATTGAACTGTTGCACATAGTCCTGGGCTCGCGTCAGCTGTTGCGCTACATAGCTATCCGTCAGCGCGCCACTGGCACCGGTGACCCGCACTACCACCTGTGCCAGACCCGTGCGAATCGCCTGCGCACGCTCCTGATCGGACTGCGACTTGATCGGCACCTCGATCAGGTACAGATCCCGCACCTCCAGCGCGTTCGCCACGCTACCTGACAGGGCGATTGCCAGCGCAGCGAGTATCGCGCCTGCGCGTACTCGCAAGCTTCGCATGGATAACCACCGGCTTCCACGATACTTACGGCTGCTCGTTCTCAAACGGATTTTCCTCTCCTTGCCCTGGCAACATGATAAGTGCAAATGCACAGCTATTGTAAGAACCCGGCTCACAAATGGCCAGCCTGACCTGCAATCCGCCTGAATGCGACGCCAATTTGTTGGCGTTACACATTTGCTACTGTAGAATAGCGCATCCTTTATTATCGACATAACCGAAGCATTCAAGAATTCGGATGATCAAAACCCCGCATATTGGTCGCACGATCCTGTTGCCACAGGCAGTGTCCGGCGATGCTGGCAATGCACGTTGTAACAAGGGCACCTGGCAAGCCTGCATCGGGCGGGTCTTCCCTCTCCAATTGCCGCTCGGGGACTACCTTACAGGCTCACTCCTTGTCCAATCCTGCTGATAGTACAACCAACCGTCCCGGCGTCAGTTACAAGGACGCGGGGGTCGATATCGATGCCGGCAACGCGCTCGTCGACCGCATCAAGGGCCATGCCGCCAGCACCCACCGGCCGGAAGTAATGGGTGGCCTGGGCGGCTTCGGGGCGCTCTGCGAAGTACCGCAAAAGTACCGGGAGCCGGTACTGGTGTCCGGCACCGACGGCGTTGGCACTAAACTCCGGCTGGCCCTGGACCTGGGTATCCACGACAGTATCGGCATCGATCTGGTCGCGATGTGCGTGAATGACCTGCTGGTGGTTGGCGCTGAACCCCTGTTCTTCCTCGATTACTATGCGACGGGCAAACTCAATGTCGAGGTTGCGACCGCCGTCGTCGCCGGTATCGCACGGGGTTGCCGGGAAGCCGGCTGCGCGTTGATCGGTGGCGAAACGGCGGAAATGCCGGGCATGTACAGCGGCGAGGATTACGATCTCGCCGGATTCTGTGTGGGTGTCGCGGAAAAATCCAGGCTCATCGATGGGCAAATGGTTCGTGCCGGAGACACGCTGATTGCACTGGCCTCCTCCGGGCCGCACTCCAATGGCTATTCGCTGATCCGTAAACTACTCGAGCTGTCCGGTGCCAACCTGCAGGACGATTTTGACGGCAAACCGCTGGGCGAAGTACTACTTGAGCCGACTCGTATCTATGTCAAGGCGCTGCTGGCGCTTGCTGAAACGATCGATATCCACGCCATGTCGCATATCACGGGCGGTGGTTTTACCGAGAATATTCCGCGCATGCTGCCGGCGGGGGTCGCGGCCCAAATTGACAGGTCGAGTTGGGTTATCCCCCCGATATTTCGCTGGTTGCAGGAAGCCGGTAGCGTCGAACAGACAGAACTATTGCGCACCTTCAACTGTGGTGCCGGCATGGTCATTGCCGTTACCCGGGAGGACGCCACCACCGTGATCGAAACCCTCACCGCGGCAGGAGAACACGCCTGGGTGATCGGCTCTGTAATAGCGCGCAACGGCAACGCGGCCCCGGTCCAGTTCGTCGGCTAACTGGTACTGACAGGCATGACGCAGGCCAACACCAGGCTGGTGGTCCTCATATCTGGCAGCGGCAGTAACTTGCAGGCCCTGATCGACGCCACCCGTAGCGAGGAGCTGGATGCGGAAATTGTTGCCGTGGTCAGTAACAAGGGCAACGCCTACGGATTACAGCGAGCCGCCGCAGCGGGCATTGCGACCGAGGTTCTCGATCACCGGGGTTTCGAATCTCGCGAAGGGTTTGATGCCGCGCTCGCCGAATTGATTGACGGTTACCGGCCCGCCTGGGTTTTGCTCGCGGGATTTATGCGCATCCTGAGCGCCGGTTTCGTGTGCCATTTTCAGGGCCGGCTGATTAATATTCATCCGTCGTTATTGCCCCGGTTTCCGGGGCTCGATACCCACCGGCGGGCAATCGATGCCGGTGAACGTTACCATGGCGCGAGCGTACATTTTGTTATCCCGGAGCTCGATTCCGGTCCGGTGATCATCCAGGGCAAGCTGGCCATCCGTCCCGGGGAGAGCGCCACGGAATTGGCTGCGCGGGTGTTACAAGTGGAACATAAAATTTATCCAGCCGCCGTGGAATGGCTTGCCCGGAACCGGGTTAGCTATCGCGATGACCAAACTTTGCTGGATAATGAACCTTTGCCCGTCACCGGGTATCAAATGGACTTCACCGAAAACGGCAATGTAGAGTAGAAGAATAATTATGACAACCGGATCATTACGGCCGTGGCTACGACGGCTACTGACAATTAGCTGTTGCCTGCCACTGCTCGGCGCAGCGCCGAGCAGCACGGCAAACGATTTGTTCCTCAAACCCTACCATATTGAATTCAAGGCAGATTACAAGTTTTTGATGCCGTTTAAAGGCAAAGCGGAACGAACCCTGAACAAGCTCGAGGACGGCAGCTGGCTGCTTACCAACAACGTGTCGTCTCGGCTAATCAAGGTCCGGGAATCCAGCCAGTTCAACTGGCAGCGCGCGCTCCCCATACCGACCGAGTACCAGTACTCGCTCAACAGCCTGGTGAAAAGCAAGAATGAAGGCGCCCGTTTTGACTACGCAAGCAATAAGGTCTATTCCAGTTTCAGCACAGAAGAAGCGGAATATGAGCTGGTAGACGGGCTCATTGATCGCCTGTCTTACCAGACGGCCCTGCGCATGGACCTGATGAAAGGCGGTACCACGTTCAGCTACCAGGTTGCCGATAAGCGCGGCCCCCGCGAACTCAAGTTCGAGGTCCTGGGAGAGGAACTGGTGGAGACCGATCTCGGTACCTTCAATACGGTCAAGGTCAAGCGGGTTCGCAAACCCGATTCAAAACGGGAAACATTATTCTGGCTGGCGAAGGACTGGGATTACCTGCTAATAAGACTAAGCCACGCCGAGAAAGGCACATCCTACGTCATGGAAATGTCCAGCGGCCTGCTCGACGGCCGGGCCATCACCGGCTTGAGTGGTTTGCAACCGACAGCAAACTGAACCGCGGGGAAAGCCCGCGTCCACTGCCTGATCAGGCCTTCGGCAGGGTCACCCCGGTCTGACCCTGGTACTTGCCGCCTCGATCCCTGTAGCTCGTCTCACAGATATCGTCAGACTCGAAAAACAGCATCTGCGCGACGCCTTCATTGGCATAAATCTTGGCGGGCAGGCTGGTGGTATTGGAGAATTCCAGGGTCACGTGCCCCTCCCACTCCGGCTCCAGCGG
>CAMYKE010000041.1 GCA_947258895.1 uncultured Pseudomonadales bacterium
GTAATAACTCAGTGGCTCCAGTCCCCTGACAGCAAGCGGCCGCAGTAGTCGTATTCGTTTGATCAAATGATAGTAATCTCCCGGTTTGAACAACGACGGGATCCGGGCCGGTTTAGTGAAATTATTCCAAAACCAGGCATAGAGCAGCACGGTCGCGCCTGCAATCAGTAGGGAGAGCGGATCGATCCCGATTGAACCCGGCATAAAAGGTCCCCACCAGGCGAGGGGTAACAGCACAAACCAGGCCAGTGGCGCGCGGGATGGCGGATTTAGGCTAACCTGACCCGTCGGAATTTCGGCCTTTTGTCGTACCAGCAACCACAGAAAATGGGCCACTATCAGTGTCGTGGCAAACCCGGAGAGTTTTAGTAGCCAGCCCAGATCTCCGTTACTGGCCACATCCAGCGCAATCTTTGCACCCAGGCCGCCGCTGAACGGGAGCCCGATCAGGCTCATTGAAAGTAACACCAGTCCGCCGAGTATCCAGGTTCGCAGAGCCTCGTTATCCCGCAAAGCAGCCACGCCAAGGAACAACGATGATTTAACCAGCAGATGGTGCATCGCAATCAGGGTCAGGGCGGCTATAACCAAATCCGCCTGCTGCGGATAGGCGAGGGCATAGCCGAATATAGCGCTGATCATCCCCATCTTGGCAACGCTCGAATACGCCAACACCGCGGTCGCCTTGCTTTGTAAAAGGGCGAGTGCCGTACCCAACAACAGGCCTCCCGATCCATGCCATATCAAAAAATAGCCCCAATTGACCAGGGCATCCGCGCCGGGGGGGAGGAAGCGAATCCAGCCCAGTAGTCCCGCCTTCATCATTGGCCCGCTCAGAATTGCCACGCTGACCAGAGGGGCCGAGGTGTACGTCATCGGCAGCCAGGGATGCAGGCCGGGCAAGGCCAGCTTGATACCAAAGCTGAGTATGATCAGGGCAATAGCAAGCGTTGGCAGGGCCTGGTTTTCGAGGTCAATGAACAGCAGTGAACCGGTGTAACTGAACAGCAATAGTTAAACCGTACGCGGATAATCCCATCAGGGCGAAACCGAGGTAAAAGCTGAGCATGTCGGCAGCCAGGATGAGGAGGAAATTACCTGCCATCGCGACCAGGAACAGGGTGATATACACTGGTTTTTTTTGCTGAGAGCGACCGGGGATCAGGATATACAGCGCTGCGATCAACCAGATGATTGAGCTGAACAGGAGAAACAGCTTCGCGGTTTCGTCCAGTTGCAGGTGTACACCCAGCAATAACCAGGGCAATTCGCTATTGCTGTCAAGCGGCATGGCCAGTGCCACAGCCAGTGCGGTAATCGGTGCCAGTAGCAACAGCGGGCGGAGCTTGTTCCGCGAGAACAGGAGCAGTAACGCCAATGCCAGCGGTAACAGTGAAGGTAACAACAGCAGATAGTTTTCCATATCTAATACTCGCGTGACGCAATCAGCTTGGCCCACTCGAGCGGGCTAAAAGGTGCCGCAGCCAGGAGACCGACGAGCAGAGCAAGCGCCGCGGTGATTACTGGTGGCCAGAGCAGGGCCGCGGGTAACTCCCAACGGCAATCTACGTTCGATTCCCGGGGCCATGGCTGCGAGATCGGTTTAAACCAGGCCCGATACAGGATGGGCAGAAAATAAGCCGCATTGAGCAGGCTGCTGCCGATCAATACCGGTAATACCCAGTGTGCCTCACCCGCATCGATCGCGCCCAGCCCCAGGTACCATTTACTGACGAACCCGGCCACCGGGGGAATGCCAATCATACCTAGCGCGGCAATGCTGAAGGCGAGGGTGGTTGCCGGCATGCGCCGGCCAATGCCGTTCATGTCACTGACATGGTGAACGCCAAGGGTTTCCGCATAGTTTCCTGCGGCAAAGAAAAGGGTGATTTTCATGACCCCCTGGTGCACGAGGTGGACCATGCCGCCAATCGTGGCCAGCGGCCCGACAATCGCTGTGCCGAGGGCGATGTAGGATACCTGGCTGATAGTGGAATAAGCCAGGCGTTGCTTGAGGTGGTCCTGGGATAGAGCCCTGATCGAGCCGTAAATAATGGTGATTGCAGCGAGTGCTCCGAGCAGGGGCAGCATATCGAGGCTGGCCGCAAACTCAACCCCGAATACATCATAGACCACGCGTATGATGCCGAATGCCCCAGCCTTGACCACTGCCACGGCGTGCAACAGCGCGCTGACCGGCGCGGGCGCGACCATCGCCTTTGGAAGCCATCCATGAAAAGGTACCAGCGCAGCTTTTACCCCCAGGCCCATGATCAACAGCACGAAGATCCAGCGTAGTGACCATGGATCGAGACCGGGGATATCGGACAGGACCCCACCCTGTACGAAATCTATCGGCCCGGCAATAGTTTGCAGCCAGATCGCCCCGATCAGCAACAGAACTCCGCCGCAGAGGGTATAGGTAAGATAAGTCCGCGCGCCACGAACGGCCATTGGCGAACCCTTGTGCGCGACCAGCGGATAGGTTGCCAGGGTCAGCAGCTCATAGAAAATAACGAAGGTAACCAGATTGCCCGCCAATGCGAGGCCAACCGTTGCGGTGACACAAAGGCTGAAAAAGCCAAAGAACCGACTGCGGTGGGCGGTGCCTTCCAGGTAGCCTATGGCGTATATCGTGGTTACCAGCCACAAGATGGTGGAGAGGGTTACGAACAGTACCGACAGGGCGTCAGCATGCAGCAATAGTTCCAGGCCGGGAG
Source organism: uncultured Pseudomonadales bacterium (assembly GCA_947258895.1). The sequence goes on from CAMYKE010000041.1 coordinate 2,721, forward strand.
CCAGGACCCAGCGTGTCTCGAACACCTGGTCATGGAACACCCCCCAGATCATCACCATGACCAGGCCTGCTTTGCTAACAGCACCGAAAAGATTGAGTATGGTCCGCTTGCGCTGACTTTCCTCTCTCAACAGGAAAATGGCCAGGCCGGGAACCAGCGAGCTCATTAAGATTAACAACGGCAACCAGCTGCTTAGATTCATATTAGTATCCAATAAAATCAGTCCCAGTGCGGACGAAGTCCCACAACGGTGCCGAGCCCAGGCCAAGCAATACCGTGGCAGCCAGGGCCAGTATAAATGCGGGCACTTCCTCACCGGCCCGGCTGATTACCTTGCCGCTGCGGTCATCGGGTCCGAACGCATACCCGAGCACCCGGAAGGTATAAGCGCCGGCCAGCAGGGATCCGGTCCCGATAACTGCTATCCAGGGCCATTGCCCGGTTTGCACGACACTCGAGAGTAAATGCCATTTCGCGATGAAGCTGCCGCTCGGCGGCAGTCCGATCAGGGCGACACCGGACAAGGCGATGACGAACGTGGTCAGCGGTAAAGCCCTTGCGGTGCCGGCCAGTTCCGCAATCCGGTCATGCCCCGCGTGCCGTTGAATGCTGCCGGCACTGAGGAATAATGCGCTCTTGGCAAAGCCATGGGTTAGTGCCAGCAGTAACAGGGCGGTAAAGGCTGTTTCCCGGCCGGGGCCCGGCGGTAAAGCCGCGATCAGGGGCAGGAACAGGAACAGGTAACCGACCTGGGCAACTGTCGAATAGGCGGCCAAAAGTTTCAGGCGTTGGGCATGAAGGGCCTGCCAGGATCCCCACAGGATGGCAACGGATCCGGCTAAACCCAGCACCCAGGTAGCGCCCTGGGTCAACACCGTGTCGAAAACATCCAGCCAAAACCTGAGCAGTATATAGACGGAAACCTTGACCACCAGTGCCGACAAAGCCGCACTGACCGGCGCGGGCGCGCTGGCATGCGCTGCCGGCAACCAGAAATGCAGAGGAAACAGGGCGGATTTTATGATCAGCCCTGCGGTCATCAGGGTCAGGGCAACCCCGCTCAATGGGTTGGCCTGCACCTGGCTGGACAGAGCCAGCATATCCAGCGTGCCATAGCCGGTATACATCAGCGCGACTCCGGCGAGGAAGGCCAGTGAGCCGAGCAGCCCGATGGTCAGGTAGCGGATGGCAGCCTGCAACGCAGCCCGATTATCACTCAATGCGGTCAGGGCAACCGCGGACAGGCCCAGTAATTCAAGGGTAACGTAGAGGTTGAATATATCGCCTGACAGTAAAATCCCGCTCAGCGCGACAACCATCATTAACCATAGTGGCCAGAAGCGAGATTTTCGGCCGGCATCGGAAAAATAGCTGGTGGCGTAGAGGGATGTAGCAGTCACCACGACCATGCACATTAATAGCAGGATGCTGGACATCGCATCTGCTCGCAGTGCTATGCCCAGGCCCGGTGCCCAGTCACCCAGGTGCAAGCTGACAGGACCGGACTGGTAGACCTGGCAGGTAATCATTATGCTGGAAATCAGGCCAAGGCCGACGCTTGATAGTGCAAGGAAACCCGCCCGGCGCGGCCATAGAATGCAGAGCAGGCTTCCAATCAATGGGGCCATAATGGCCCAGACCAGGTAATCACTCATGTTCAAGCGCCTTCAGTCTGCGACCCAGTGCGAGTGCCATCGCCATCGCACTCACAGCGACCACGATACCGGTCAGGACCAGGGCATGAGGGACGGGGTCGGCAGTCGCGCTGTTCGTGCGAAACGCGATGGAAACGAAAATCATGAATACGCCGGCGCCGCAGACATTCAGTGCGAGCAGACGCAGCAACAATACTTCCTGCAACAGGGTGCCGCGCAAGCCGATGCTAAACAGGCCGATACCGCACAGTGCAAAAAGTAGCTGCTCGCTGATCATGAACTATTCTCCTGGTCGCTGGAAACGGGTCCGGGTAACACGGCATCTTCCCAATGCGCCGGCCTGCCTCCGAAATAGGCAAGGGTCAGGGCCGTGGCAATGGACAAGGTTGCGGCGCATTCGATAACCAGGATCAGGATACCGGCCCATTCTTCTCCATAATCGAGGAAGGAGTTGTTCATTGTCATCATCAGCAAACCGACGACGACGAAAATCAATGTGCCTAACACCAGCAGCCAGCGCAGCAGCGTGAGGTTCGAGCTGAAACCGGGTGAGCGGTTGGTCAACTGCAACAGGATAAATGCCGTGGCCAGCAGGGCGCCGGCCTGGAATGCGCCTCCCGGTGCATGGGCGCCTACCCACAACAGGTAACCCGAGGTTACCACGAGCAAGGGAATCAGCCAGTTGAGCATACCGGATAGCAAGGGTTCGGCGGGCTGGTAGCCGTATCGCATCGGGCTCAGGTTCAGCACCGTTAACACAGCGGTCAGAACCACGGCAAGCTCGAGCAGGGTATCGTAAGCCCTGTAATTAAGGAGTACCGCGGTGACCGGGTTGCTGACGCCACTCGCTGCCAGGTACTGCATGGCACTATCATAAAGTCGGATTCCATCCGACGTTTGCAGACCATGCCATAGCGCCCAGCCCATTACCGCGGCGAGCCCCAGAGTCAACAGGTTGATTGACCAAACGATGAACCCGGAAGCCTTCTTAACGTCGTTGGCATCCGGGGCGTCTTTTAATGCACTTAACAACAGTGCACCCGAGATACCCGCACCGATTATTGCCTCGGCCAGGGCGAGGTCAGGCGCCCTTAACCTCGCCCATGCGATCGCCAGTAACAGGCCGAAGGCGCAAAACAGGGTGACACCGCGTTTGATATGCCTGGTTTCGCAGATGATCCACGCGAGTACCAATAAAACCAGCACCAGTATCGAGTCGAAAAGAACCCAGAGTGCTTCAGTCATTTTTTGCGGCCCTTGCCAGGGCATGACGGGATACCAGGTGGGCGGAAACAGCGCTGGATGCGAGGATAAACACCCAGATCAACAGGATTTTGATGATATTGGTCACGCCATCCTCGATCAGGCAGGTGCCAAGAACGATAAAGCCCAGCCCGACATTGTCTGCCTTTGTCAGCGCATGCAGGCGCGAGAAGAGATCGGGCAGGCGGATTAGACCGATACTCCCGGTGATGAAGAATACGAGGCCGATGGTGATCGACAGGATGGCAATTATCTCAATCATGGCTCATCGACCTGCGGGAGAGTGCTACGGTCATGACCGTTGCCAGCATCGCCAGTACCAGGGCTACATCGTACAGAGCCGTCGTCTCCAGTAATGCGGCGAGCAGGAGTAGATGAGCCACTCCGCCGCTGCCAAGCAGCAGTAACGAGGAAAAGCGATCTTCAACACTGGGCCCCACGATTGCTCGGCCAAGGCCGATCACCAGTGTTGCGAGTAACACCACCAGGGAAATCAGTAATGCAGTGGTCAGCAATGAGGACAATGCGGGATCGATGCTCACAAGCTCTCTCCGAATACCGTGGCGATCTTTTGCTCTAGCATTTCGATACCCTGCAGCAGGCGCTGGCTATTATCCAGGGCGTGGATTTGCGCGTTGCCGTCGTTCCAGTCGACGCAAAGTGTTCCCGGCAAGAGGCCGATGGAGTTGATGAATAACTGCCTGCCAAATGGATGCTGGAGACGAATCGAGTAGTCAAAAAAGTGTGGTGAAAAGTCAGATTCAAGTGCGAGAACCCTGCGCCCCACATCGACGGCGCCCAGAATCGATTCCACCAGAAAGAAGTATGTAAACCGAATCAGGCCGCGAATACTAAACCGATTATGGACCGCTTTGCCTTTAATCAGTGCTTTCTGAATGATCAGGCCAAGCACGATGAAAGGTATGCCGATAGCCCATGATGCAGGGTCACCCTCGCTCAACAAGAACCACAATGCGGAGAGGGCGAGGAGCCAGGCCAATAGACGCGACCGCTCTGTTCCCATGATTCGGGGTTTACTCAGTTTTGCGGTCATACTGTTCTTCCACCCTTGCTCAACGACAACGATGTTACGGAGAGGGCCAGGATCCAGATCAACAGACGGGGCTGTTCTGTATCCGTGCTGCGAGGTTTCGTTTGTTTTGCGACCATACGTTCTTATTCAGTCTCAACGAGGTTCAAACTTAAATCGAGTATGGTAATAGTAGTGTTTTCTTATCCCCTTAAAAAGTCGAATTATATTAATCAATGGATCGAAAAAACCGATGTATAATTCCACCCTTTTCCAGGGTCGATCGGGGCAAGGCCGGGTATCGTGTACCGCAATGTGTCCACCCATGTAATCAAGCAAGCCGGACTGATAAGAGCGATGGCCGACACCGGGCCGGTAACCTTGAATAAAAGCTTTGGCGCGGCTTTGGATTTGAATGTTTATCCTAGAAACGGCGGTTGGGCGCGAAAAAGATGTGCAAGATATTGATGTGCATGGGGAATTATAAAAACTTGTGGTCACCTTATTGGTGATGAGAGTTTTTTTAAATTTCCCAGGTGCGTCAAGAGCTTGTGCAGACTTTCGTGATTCAACTGCGGTTTCTAGGTTTATTTGACGTAGAGGAAATGACTGGTGCCGAGCGGCCGCCAGCGCGCTAAAGCATATTCAGCAGACTGTAAATTTCCGGCTTCAAGAAAATGCCTGTTTTCATGGATTATTCTAAGGTTTGATGCTGTATCGGTGACTGATGCGGGTTAGATGGTGTCCCGAAGGCGAGGATCGTTGGAGCATGGTGCGGAATACAGCGGCCCGATGTTTGAACAGCAGGGAGAGGACGTGATCCAGCGGCTCCTTCCTCCTGCAGGCTGCATGACCAGCCCACAGCCCGACTTTATTCCCTCGTGCTGTAGTGCCTCTGCAGCCAGGAGCTCAGGCCATCCAGGCCCGGAAACAGAACCCGTTCCGTAATGTTCGCCTGGTCCAGCTTGTCCCGGATCTCCCACTTCAGGCTGGCGGGGATTACGATTTTACGCCACAGCTGCGAGTGATCTTGCAACCAGTCATCGAGCGCGACCGCCGAACTCGACATCACCGAAAAAAACGAAAACTGGTTAACAATCCGATCATCGATAGAAGCTGGCTCAAAAAACATCACGAACGGGTTCTCCGCCATTTCCTCAAGTTCCCGCAACGAGACCACCTCATCGGAAAGCATTTTCACAGTAAAGACATTCGCGCCCTCTTCCTCGAGCACGGTCTGCATGCGCTTGGGCAGGAGCTTATGGGCGTCCAAATAGTTCACGGCCCAGATAGCACCATCCTCCTCGAAATGCTCCAGGTTAGCGGTCGCAAAATGCATCGCGATGAAGGGCGAATAGGTCCAGTCCAGCAATCGAGTCGGCAGGCCATAGTGTTTCGCGACTGACAGCCAGTCCCAGACGCTGTCTTTCTCTACCACGCTGCGATGGGCATACTTGCTGAAATTACGCAGCAGGTGTCGCTCGAGCTGCGGATAATCGCCCCCGAGTCGCATCAACGTGGTCGCCAGCGGGTAGTTCGCATCGGACAGTCCCCGAAACGCGAACCGCGATCGAATACGCTGCAGTTCCTCGTTCCAGGAGTCAGTGTAGAGTGCATCCTGCAACTCACCCCAGGACGAAATCGTTATCTCGTTCATTCTGTTCTCGCTGTGTTTCGACCAGGCAGCCGCACCTTGCCATGCATTGTAGCAGAACTATATGTAGCTCATTCGCAAGGTGCGTATCAATAGCCAAAACTACATAACGATCAGCCTGCCGCCTTCCGGCGGATGCGCAGGGCGAATCTCTCCGCAAGTTCCCTCCCGGGCCGGACACTAATGCAGCATAAACCTCCCCACCATGCAGATGAAGACAGGGCCAGTCTGGGAACAGAAATCAAAAACAGTAGCGAGCGAGACAGCTATGCAATGGCGTGGCGCGACGTGCGGATACCGGTGGTCGCGGGCGCCGGGATGCGCCTGGCTCCGGGGTGTGACGGTAACCGGGTTGCGCAGTTCCCCTCCCTGCGCCTCCCTCGGAACAGCTCTGTCCGGGTGGCGGGGAATGGCGGTATCGTATCAGTTCGCCAATACCAGCACCTCGTGTTCACCCCGACATAAATTCAAGTGGAGACAGATTGCGCGATCTGGATCGCAGCTCCCAAATTGGCCGCAAAACAGAGTCGGTCACTGACCTTCCGGTGTAACCAGACTGTCGAGAAGGGCCTGGCGAATGAAATTCTTTGATCTCCCGTCCGGGCAATGAATTTCGGCGATCGTCAATCCATGTTGATTGATCAAACGTTTCAATGCCTCGACATGTATTTCGAGTGGGACATACGAGGCTGCACTTTTCGGATCCGCTGGTGTGGACGAGTCATGCCTGGCGTTTTCAAGGAGGTAAGAAAGACCAGCATGCCGCGGTGCTTCGTGAGTTGATTGGAAAGGTAAAGTATTCATGTGATTTCTCTCTATACTGTTCCGGCATTAGTGGACGAATGTTCGGGGCGGATTGGGTATGTAGGGAGCCCCATATTCGGGTTGTT
>CAMYKE010000042.1 GCA_947258895.1 uncultured Pseudomonadales bacterium
GCAGGTGGGTTGAGAGCTCGCTAATCTGCAAGCCGGCTTCTGCCACGGTACCGGTTATTTCATCACAATAATCCTGACTCTCGGCTGCTCGCTCCAGGTCGATCAATCGCGTTTCCCAGGTCGGAATTTGCACCGCCCGGTAGCCCAGACCTGCCGCCCAGGCACAGATGTTTTTGAGGTTGTTAAAGGGTTCCTGATCGCCGCAAAACTGCGCCAGAAAGATCGCCGGTCCCTTGATCTGCTTCATCTATTTTTCCCCGCTTGATTGAATAAACAAGTTTCGTGTGCAGCGCTGATATAGACCGAAAGGAACCGCAGTGGTTGCATTCGGGTTAGTTACCCGCGCGCCGGGCAACCAACAACGCGCTCCTGCGCTCGGAGTCTGGAAACAGCCGTTACAGGTCAACCCATTTCTGCCCCGCGCTGTTTGATTGCAGTACGGCCTCGACAAATTTCATGCCCCTGACGCCATCGAGGACGCCCGGATAGGCCCCGGCGTGGTGAGGCTGGTTACGAATTGCTTTGGCGATGCCCTTGTAAATGTTGCCCATGGCGTCGAACAGTCCCTCGGGATGTCCGGGCGCGATCTTGGTACTTTCCTGAGCGAATTCAGAGTTGTAGCTATTGCCCGGTTTGTACACTTGTACGGGTTGATCTTCCGTGAGGTAATACAGCACGGTGGGGTTTTCCTGCTCCCACTTCAGCGCGCCCTTGTCGCCGTAGACGGCGAGGGTGATGTTATTTTCCTCGCCGGTGGCGATCTGGCTGGCCCGCACAACCCCCCTGACGCCTTCCCGGGTGCGGACTAACGCCGTGCCATCGACATCCAGCTCATTGTCGGGGTAGAGCGTATTGATATCCGCCAGTACGCTGGCCACTTCCAGGCCGGTGGTGTACTCCAGCAGGTTGAACGCATGGATGCCCACGTCGCCAAAGCAACAACTTTGCCCCGATTTCTTCGGGTCGAGCCGCCATACCTGCGCGCGCTTTTCGGGATCATGAATGACCGGGTTGATCCAGCCCTGGTAATACTGGGCGTCAACTTTCTGGATCTTGCCGATCTCACCGTTGGCGATCATCTCCCGCATCTGGCGAACCATGGGATAGCCGGTGTAGGTATGCGTGAGGCCGAACACGACCTGCTTGTCCTGCACCAGCTTCTCAATTTCCAGGGCTTCCGCCGCTGTAAAGGTAATCGGCTTTTCGCAGATGACATTGAAACCCGCGCTGACCAGTTGTTTTGCCATGGGGAAATGCAGGAAATTCGGCGTAAGTATCGATACCGCCTCCATTCGCTCCGCTGGCGGGAGGTTGTTTTCCGCTGCGATAAACGCGTCCAGATCCGCATAGGTTCGGGAGAGATCCAGGCCCATCTGGCGGGCAAACTGCTTTCCCTGCTCGAAATTGGAATCGAAAACGCCGCCGGTCAATTCGTACTGCTCACCCATGTAGGCCGCGATGCGATGGACGATTCCGATGAATGAACTGGCGCCACCGCCAATTAGGCCCAGCCTGATTTTTCCTGAACTCATTGTGCATCTCCATTATCCTGAACTTTGAATTGTAGCTGGTGCTTGAAGGCAAGCAGAAAGACAATGGCGACTACGCCGGCAAAAGTTGCCGGGAACAGCCAGATATTCTGCCAGCCATGGGTCTGTCCGGTGGTATATATATCGGTAATAAAACCGGCAACGGAGAAACCAATCAGCATTCCCAGTCCATAGGTGGCCAGGGTGATCATGCCCTGGGCGGAGCTGCGGTACCGGGGCCCGGCTTTGGAGTTGGTGTAGATCTGTCCGGTGACGAAGAAAAAGTCATAGCAGATGCCGTGCAGCGCAATACCGGTAATCAGCATGAACACCAGGTCGTCGGCATTGCCGAACGCGAACAGCACATAGCGCAGCACCCAGGCCAGCATGCCGATCAGCAGGGTAAATTTGATGCCGAACCGGTGCAGGAAGACCGGTAGCAATAGCATAAAGCCGACCTCGGAAACCTGGCCCAGGGTCATCTTGCCGGTGGGGTTGTCCACCCCGATCTCCGCCAGAAACGGGTTGGCGTTTTGGTAGTAGAAGGCGAGCGGAATGCAAATCAGAATCGAGGCAATGAAAAATACCGCGAAGTTCCGATCCTTGAGCAGTGCGAAAGCATCGGCACCGATGATTTCTCCCAGGGTGATCTTATCCTGGCTCTTGGCCGCTGGCGGAGTAGCGGGCAAGGTAAAGCTGAATATGCCCAGCAGCAGCGCCGCGCAACTGCTCATCAGGAAGGTATTGCTCAGGAATCCCCGGTCGATACTCTCCCTGGCGTCCCAGGCGAAGGCATAGCTGATGATCAGGCCGGCGACAATCCAGCCGATGGTGCCCCAGACGCGGATTTTCGCGAATTCCTTGGACGGATCATTCATCTGCCGGAAGGCGACGGAATTCACCAGGGCCAGGGTGGGCATATAGACCACCATGTAGCCCAGTACATAGGGATAAAAAACGCTGAAATCGGTAGCGCTGTGCATCTGGTAGAGCAATGCGGCTCCGACCAGATGCAGAATGGCGAGGATCTTCTCGGCGTTGAAGAAACGGTCGGCAATCAGGCCGATGATGAACGGCGCGACGATCGCCCCCCAGGACTGGGTGGCAAATGCCATGCCGACCTGCGCCCCTGAAGCATCCAGGTTATTGGCAAGAAAGGTACCGAGGGTTACAAACCAGCCGCCCCAGATAAAAAACTGGAGAAACATCATGATACTTAACTGAATCCCGATTCTGCTCATGTCCGGCGACTACCCCCCTTGGTGTTGTTATGGGCCGCTATGCGCTTTTTGGGTACTTCCCGTTTCTTGTTATTACTCGAATTGGTTAGCGTACACCTCCCGCCCGCGCGGGAAAAGTACTATCGCATTCTGTCTTTCCTTACTTCAATGTGTCGCTGCCGCAGGTTGAACAATCACCAGCATCCGCCAGCCGTTATGACGCCCCGGTTTGTGCGCCGGCCGACTACCTGTCTATAGCTCCCTTATCCAGATATTGCGGAAACTCACCAGCTCGTTGTGATCCTGCAGGACCAGGGGCAATTTTGCCGGGTGAGCCCGGTATATGGGGATTCCCCGATAAGTAGTAGGCCCCCAAATGGCGACATTGTTCTGTACCAGGACCCCATTATGGATCACGGTAACCCTTGCCGGAGAAACCATGCTGCCACCGTCGCCGAACACCGGTGCGGTAAAAATGACATCGTATGTTTGCCATTCCCCGGGCGGCAGGCTGGCATTAACCAACGGCGGTATCTGCTTGTACACCGCAGCCGCCTGGCCATTGCTGTAGGTTTGATGCTGGTAGGAATCCAGTACCTGCACCTCATACAACCCCTGGAAAAAGACGCCGCTGTTGCCTCGATCCTGGCTTTCTTTCAGGGGCTCGGTGGGGCTACGCCATTCGATGTGTAGCTGCACGTCCCCGACAGCCTGTTTGGTTTTAATATAGCCGGCACCCGCACGGACGGTCATGATGCCCTTATCGACATTCCACTGGATTGGCTCGCCGGGTTTCTGCAGTTTTTGCAGAAATTGCCCGAAGTGAAAGGTCGTTGCCGGCAAATAAAACGATCGCATCGGAGGGGGGGGAGCCTCTTGTGCCGGGGGTTACCGCTTGTGGCACGGGCTCCCAGATTTCGGTTGCCTCGGGATCGATTTGGGAGGTATCCGGTTGCGCGCCGTTGGCCGCCGCTGCGAACAGCAATATGGTGATTGCCGCCAGTTTCCTATTACAGCGATATCGGGTATCGAACAAACAGTTATTATAATTCATTGGGCTACCGCCTCTTGTCGATTAGGTCAGGAGCAGGACGCTTGATTGGAAAGTGCCCCCTCGCAGAATAGTGTGGGATTGCCGCGTGATAATCCCCATCCGGTGCTTCCTGGTGTTGTTTATTTCGACCGCCATCCCGACCACCCCCGTACAACAGCTGGCTTCGTCGCGCACTCGGTCCCGGGCCGAGATTGTCAATGGCTTTCCACCATACGGTCTTGACCATGGCTTGGCCGGGCCAGTGTTTATCGGTCAGAAACGGATGATCCGTTTGGACCCATGCGGAAGTTCACACATAGCTAAAATGTCCAGACGTTCCCCACCTTTTCCACCGGGATGCAGGGATCATAGCGACCGGGTATCGGATCATAACTGAGCACCTGCTCGCCCACCTTTTCCGAGGTGAAGTAGGCTTTTATCGTAAGCTCGCGCTGGGTCACCAGAAAACTCCATAGATAATACTCGTCTTTTCTGTCCTCTGGAGCCTCACTATTTTCTATTAAGCCGAGCACTTGTTCCTGGTCTGCCGCGGCGGAGCGATAGGCCTGCTCCACAAATGCCTGTTGCGTCTGCACGGGGCTCTCGTGGAAGACCTCGCCATTTTCCTGTTCGAAGCGCCCCAGAAACACCTGTAAACCGTTCCTGAATTTGTCGCTGTCGGCATCTGTGAAAACATCTTGCAATAACAAGTCGATAAACTGGGGAACGCCGACGTCAAGGGCTCCCGGCGTATCGCTGGCGGGGATAATGACATCTGCAATCTTGCTCACGGCGACACTTTCTTCTGTGTTTAGAAAAACGGGTTGCCAGCCTGCATTGATACTCTTTTCGGCCGCCCGCAATATTCCGACAAAGGTTCCGGAGGACAGGACCACGCCAGTGGATAGCGCGATCGATTTCAGTGCTTCTCGCCTTTTCATCTTACAGCACCCCCTTCTTCAGTTGTTCAACCGCATAGTCGGCGGCCCTTGCGGTAAAGGCCATGTAACTGAGCGACGGGTTCTGACAAGCCGCAGAGGCCATGAAGGCGCCATCCGTAACAAATACGTTCGGCACCGCATGCACCTGGTTATAGCCGTTCAGGACCGACGTGTTGGGATCACGCCCCATTCGGGCCGTTCCCATTTCATGAATACCCAGTCCCAATGCAGTGCCATCATCATACGCTTTGATATTCTTGAAGCCGGCCGCGGCTAACATCTCTTCCGCGCTGGCTTTCATGTCTACGCGCATTTTCATCTCGTTATCCTTGAGTTCACAATCGAAGGTAACGGTCGGCAGACCCCACTTGTCGGTTCGATCGTAATCCAGGTACATTTTATTGTCGTGATAGGGAAGTACTTCGCCGAATGCGGTAATTCCCATTTTCCACGGACCCGGGCGGGTTAATTCCTCTTTCAGATCCAGACCAATTGCCAATTCCGGAACGCTCCTTTCCCAGTTTTCCCGGCTGGCACTCCCCTGGTAGCCATAGCCCCGGATGAAATCGAGCTTTTCAGGCTGTCCCGGCAGGTTACGGAATCTTGGAATATATACGCTGACGGGCTTGCGCCCCTTGTAGTACTGGTCTTCGAAACCATCGATCGTTCCCGAGGCGCCAACTTTGTGGTGATGGTCCATAATATTGTGGCCCAGTTCACCGGAGTCATTGCCCATTCCATTGGGGAAGCGATCTGATTTGGAGTTAAGTAAAATGGCGGTAGAGGCGATCGCGGAAGCACAGCAAAAAATGACCTTGGCAGAATATTCAAAGGATTCCATGGTTTCGGTGTCTATCACCCGTACCCCGGTGGCCCTGCGCGTTTTGTCATCATAAATAATAGAATGAACAATAGAGTTCGGGCGCAGCACCATATTGCCGGTTTCCGCGGCGTAGGGAAGGGTCGAGGAGAGGCTGCTAAAATAGGCGCCGAAGGGGCATCCCCTGATGCAACGGTCCCTAAACTGGCACTTTACCCTGCCTTTAAACACCTTGTCGCCGGTGATGTGGGCAGCGCGTCCCGGCATCAAAACCCTGCCCTTGAAATTCTTTTCGAGGCTTTTTGCCAAGTGCTCCTCAACGCAATTAAGCGGCATCGGCGGTAACAATTTGCCATCCGGCACTTGCTCCAGACCCATATTTTGTCCAGTCACGCCAATATGGGTTTCGACATAGTCGTACCAGGGTTCTATATCCTTGTAGCGCACCGGCCAGTCAACGCCAATACCGTCTCGCTGGTTTGCCCCAAAATCCAGGTCGCCCATGCGCCAGCTTTGCCTTCCCCAGGTGATGGATCGCCCGCCAACGTGGTAGCCGCGGATCCAGTCGAAGCGCTTCACTTCATTGTAGGGGTGCTCTACGTCGTCCACGAACCAGTGTTTATGCATCGGGCTGACGGCATAACCGGTTCGGGCCTGCTTTTGCTGCCTGGCCTTTTCCTCCGGCGTCAGGTCGTTCCGGTGTTTGAAGTCCCACGGGTCCAGCAAAGCGGTGTGGTAATCCTTGATATGTTCGACCTTTCGTCCCCGTTCGAGCACCAGAGTACGCAATCCTTTTTCGCACAGTTCCTTGGCCGCCCAGCCACCACTTATGCCACTGCCGATGACAATAGCGTCGAAAGTTACAGAGTCTTTCTCCATTTCGGGCACCTCAGCAGATTTAATTTTCAGTTTCGGAAAGTAAGAATTATGGTAGCTTCTCAGGAAGCGTTTTTATTTTGTAATGACGGGGGACGTCACCACGACAGTGTAAACGCATTTCGATCCCCCCTCAAATTGAATACGTATGCACGCGGCTACTGGTAACATTTCTGGGGAAGGCGCACCTCAAACTAATAATCGCACTGGTTATGCCGGGGTTGTCGTGCTCTATTTATTTTTATTGCCAGGGAGAGCGTTGAGCGAACAACCGCAAAAAGTTACCACTGATCGGCCCTGGCCAGTCGTTTCGCGGCTGCCAGCGGGTCACCGGACGGGCGGCACTCCACGCCGACATATCCCCTGTAGCCGAGCGCATGGGCTTCTCTCAGCACTCTGGCGTAATTGATTTCACCGGTTCCGGGTTCGTTGCGGCCCGGGGTGTCTGCCAATTGCAGGTACCCGATGTAATCGATCCCGTCGCGCAGGTGCCCGCACAAATCTCCCTCCGTAATCTGCATGTGATAAAAGTCCCAATTGATTTTCACATGGGAGGAATCGACGGCTTTGCAAATCGAGATCGCCGGATCACTGCCGTATAGACAGTGACCTTTGTGGTCGACCCGAATATTCATCGGCTCCAGGATAAGGGTCAGGTCGTTTTGCTCTGCAATCGGTGCCACCCGTTTCAATGCCGTGATAATGTTCCGGTGCATCTCCGTCTGGGTGATGCCCGGCTGGTCATCCCCTCCGACCACCGTTGCCATTTTGCAATTCAGTATTTTTCCTGCGTTGCAGGCCGCTGTTATTTTTTTCTCCACCAAATCATGGTTTGCGGGATTATTCATGCCGGGATTAAATCCCCAGGCAGTAAATTGAGTGATCTCCAGATTGAACCGGTCGCAGGTTTTTCGAATTGCCTCCAGGTCCTTGTTCTCGTAATCCCAAAATTCTATAGCCGGAAACCCCAGCTCGGCCGTCTTCCGGATTCGCTCCAGGAAATCGAGATCCGACCACCACATCTCAACATTGATGGCAAACCTGGTGTGGGGAGTCTTGCCGATCCCGGAATTGTCTTCCGCGGTGCTGGTGTGAGTTGCCCCGCGATTTATGGCATTGTCCGCCGCAGCGATTCCAGGCAAACCGGTCCCGGCCGCGGCGATAGAACTGGCGGCTAAAAAATGCCTGCGTGAAATTGCCTTCATACTGTTGATCCTCTCACAATTGGAACTCCACGGGCTATCCAGCCAAATGCTTGTCCCGCTCTTATAGCACGATGGGACGGAAAAGGGGACGGAGGGATTATTTTTTGATCAACCGGAGTTAACGTCCGCTGTCTTTTTGGGCCGCCCGCGCTTCAGCTGCCCGAGCTTGATGCCATACTTCCTTTCGACTTGTCTACAGAAGTGATCATCGCCGAGTGGATGGCTATAGTGTGCAGCCTTGCGTATTTGAATCAGCTCTTCCTCGTGGACTTGATGCTCGAACAACTCTTTATAGGCATGGGTTCGCCCTGCCACGTCCGAACCCAATCGCATGTATTCCGAATGGGGCACAAGCCAGCCGAACTCTCCGCGGGAATTGGCATGATAGCTGGACCAGGCATATTGATCCGGCCTCTGCAGCATTCCTGCTCGCACGGGATTCAGTTCTATATATCGGTAGCAAGTAAGCAAATAGGTTTCACTCTGGATCAGGCTTGCTTTGTGCCGCCCCTCCCACAACGTTCCGGTTCTCCTGTACTTGCGGTTGATATATTGCGCGTAGCGACTGCCCACTGCCTTGAACGTATTGGAAATAGAATCGCTACGATCGGGTGTTGCCAGAAAGTGGACGTGATTGGTCATCAGGCAGTACGCATGCACTCTCACACCGTACCGATCAGACAACTCCTGCCAAAACGTGAGGTAGCGCTGGTAGTTCTCTGGTTCAATAAAACATGCTTCCCGGTTATTCCCACGCTGCACCACGTGGTATGGAAGCCCCGAAAGGTAGTGTCTTGGACGTCTTGGCATTGCAGTTCCTTTGCATAACCAGAAGTAAAGTGGACCATTACACTTTACCAGCTTTCCCTGCGTTAAAGGAAGCTGGTTATTTTTTAATCCCTCCGTCCCCTTTTACGTAGACTACCTCGCCAATTCGCCAAAATCGTCGCCACCCGGGCGTCCTCGGTAGGGTGGTCGCGACGCAAATATCAACACTGTGAATAGTGTGTATAAGGGGGATTGGAGTTGCCCAACTTGTCTGGTATTTTTCGCTGCATAATAATGAACACACGATTTTTTCACCACAGGAACCACGGGATGACCGAACAGCAACGACCATTACCTGATGATTTTTTCAAGGACTGGAAGCAGCGAGAGGCGCTTGCGCAGGGCATGATTCCAGTGCTCGGCAAACTCTATCGAGAGCGCAATGTTTCCACTTACATGTATGGCAACAACATGGTCAACAAGTCGGTGATCGACCTGATGAAGTACCATCGCTTTGTGCGCCAGGTGGAGAGCAACGAACTCTCTGAGTTCGATACGGCCCCAATGCTGGATGCGATTTCCGGGTTACAATTGGGCCCGGCGCATCTCGACCTCGGCAAGATGGTGGTGAAATATCAGAAGGAGGGAAGTGGGCGTTCGCTAGATGAATTCCTGGCGCATGAACTGCAGGATATTATTGGTTCGGACACCAAGCCACTACCGCAACCCCAGGATGTAGTGCTCTATGGCTTTGGCCGTATCGGGCGGCTGGTCGCGCGTATCCTGATCGACAAGGCCGGTGGCGGAGATGTGTTGCGCCTGCGCGCGATTGTAATTCGCAAGGGCAAGCTCGATCATGACCTGGAGAAGCGCGCGGCATTGCTGCGCCGCGACTCGGTGCACGGGTCTTTCAAGGGCACAATCCGCGTACTCGAGGAAGACAATACGCTGGTGGTGAATGGCAACCCGGTCAAGGTGATCTATGCCAACAGCCCGCAGGAGGTCGATTACACGGCTTACGGCATCCACAATGCCCTGATCGTCGATAACACCGGAGTCTGGAAAGATAACGCAGGCCTGGAGCAACACCTGCGCCCCGGTGCGGCAAAGGTGCTGCTTACCGCACCCGCCGGTGATGATATCCCGAATATTGTGTACGGCATCAATGACAGTGAAATCACCCCCAAGCGCAAAATCATCTCGGCGGCTTCCTGCACCACAAACGCAATTGTGCCGGTGCTGAAATGCCTGCTCGATGAGTACAACATCCACAGTGGCCATGTGGAAACGGTGCATGCCTACACCAATGACCAGAATCTGATCGACAACTATCACAAGGGGGACCGAAGAGGCCGCAGCGCGCCGCTGAACATGGTGCTGACCTCCACCGGTGCCGCCAAGGCGGTTGCAAAGGCAATCCCCGAGCTGGCAGGCAAGCTGACCGGCAATGCGATTCGTGTGCCCACCCCCAACGTATCCATGGCGATTCTTCACTTGCAACTCGGCCGCGCGACCACGGTGGGGGAGCTCAATGAGTTTCTGCGCCAGAAGGCGTTACATTCGAGCCTGCAACAACAGATCGGTTATACCATATCATCCGAGGCGGTCAGCTCCGACTTCGTGGGATCCCGCCAGGCTTGCGTGCTTGATTCCCGTGCCACCATCGTCGATGGCAACAGCTGTGTCCTGTACTGCTGGTATGACAACGAGTTTGGTTATAGCTGCCAGGTAGTGCGCTGCCTGGAGAAATTTGCCGGTGTGGTGTGGCCGGTCTACCCGCGGGAAGGGTAAGCCGGGCTTCCTCCGCAGGCCCTTTTGCCTGGAAAACGCCTGCATGTGCAGCGTGAAATGAGGGGGCCCTGCTCCGTTCTTTCACATCGGGCTTTCGGCGGACGCAGTCCCCCGCCCGGGGGTTACGCCCGGGCGTACTCCGCTTGATCTATTTTTTCAAGGCGGTCATAGAAACTCTGCAAGGCGCTGTCGCTGCTGCGCTCCACGTCGAAAGTGTTGTGGAAAAATACCGTTAGGGTGACTTCATCGTCGCTGAGGATGATGGTGTAGCCGTCCTGTTCCGAGCGGGCAGTAATGCCATCGAGATGGTACTCCCCGCCATGCTGATCGCCATAATGCGTGACCTTGTAGAAGACCCGCAGCGCTTGCCTGACATTACATTTCATATCTGGAACCTCGTAAAAAAGTCGTATGCTTTGCTGAAAGCGAAGTTATACAGGCGTCGCACTCGCTCGACTGTCGCCGAAACTCCCCGCCTGGCGCAACTCCATGGGCTCAATGTCCCGTGCGGTGCTGGTTTCCTAAATCCGTCTGGCGACGCTAACCGCCAACCGCGACCCCAGCCCCACCACCCGCGCCCACGTTCTCGCGAGAAGGCCATTGTGATGCCACTTTCTTGCCTCGTCACGATGGTCCACTTCGTCCGCGTGGCACTTTTCCATTTGGCGCCTGATATACGCCGCCTCGCCCGAGGCGGTCAGACGCGCGATCTGCCTGGAGTAATGTTGATCGACGAAGCTTTCGACTGCATCGATGGTCGCAAAGGTTGCCCCCGCCCCGAACAGCGCGGTACAGGCTCCCAGGGCGAAGCCGGACGCGCGCCACAGCGGTAATAATCGGCTTCGCTGACGTTCTGGCAGCAAGTGCTGCATGATCTCGAGGTGCTCCTGCTCCGTGGCCAAATGACGCAGCGCGAACTCCTTAATGCCCTCATCCCGGGTCGTCGTCAGAATACCCCGATAGATGGCGACGGCTCCGGTCTCGCCGGCGTGATCCGAGCGCAATTCGCGTATCAGCCATTTTGACACCGGGCGATAGCCGTCAATATTCGCCACGCCGTCCCTGGTCGCTACCAGCATGTAATTCACAGGCGTGGACTCTGTAATGGAAAAGCGCCGATTGAATGGATTAATGCGAACGCCTCTGCGCTGCCGAACGGTCATGGCGCTTCGTTCCAGCATTGCTTCTATCTCTGCAGGCTTCAGAAATCGCCGCCACTGGTGCGTGCCCCTGGGGAGCCAGCCCAAAATATATTCTGCTCCAACGATCGCAGTCACCCAGGATAGGAGATTACGATTTATGGTCGCCACGAAGGTTACGCCCCCTACTCTGGTCAAGCGGGCGCAGGTATCGATCAGTTTCTCCGGGTCGGGGACGTGCTCTATGACCTCCATGTTCAACACCACGTCGTATCGGACATCCTGTCTTACCAGATCTTCAGGCTCACCGACCTCGTAATGAATATTCATCCCGGATTGAAGCGCGTGGGTCCTGGCAATGCCAATGCTCTTCTCCGCGATGTCGATACCGGTCACTCGGGCACCCACCTTCGCGAGCGCTTCGCTGAGAAGTCCCCCGCCGCATCCCACGTCAGCCTCAGGTGCCGGCACACCTCCTCGACAATGTAGACCGAGCGAAGCTGGTTTAGCTTATGAAGGGGCCACATCGGACCGGTTGCGTCCCACCAGAGCGCGGCGAGTTCATTGTAGAACTCCATCTCCGCGTGATCCGTATTGATCGCCTGCTGTCTGTTCGAGTGCATTAAATTTCTCCGTTACGAATTCGATCCGCGACTAACCTGGACGTTGAACCCACGCGTTACACCAGCCGTTAGCCGATACCGCTTTCCCAGGAAACACACCGCAGCCTCCCCAATCCGCATCGCCACCCTGATACAGGGCACAGTCGCGACACTTCTGACTGGCATCGTGGCGCGGGAATTTGGCCGAGTCGACACTGTTAGTATCGTGCCGGTAACCGAACGTCTGGGCGACTGGGTCGTCTTCCGAAACCTTCTCACCAGGCGGCTGAGCGTTAGCGACTCGGCCGCTTATCCCAAGGCCAGCGATTGCCACGACCGCCGCGCCTGCTCGAGCCATGAATTGACGGCGCCCGACCTGCTGCACGCCACTACGGTCACTACAAATTATGCGTTCTTTACTCATTTCAAATCTCCTCTGTGCTGAGTACGCTCGCCGCTCCGACGCGGGGGTGTCGACTTACGGTCGTCTCCCCGCAGGCGCCGGCCGACTCAATTATCGATGATTCGTGTAAATTCTCTCCAGGCCAAGTTCCTTCTGTCGCCCTTCTGCGCGCGATATTTGCTGTCGCCTGAATTCCGCGGTGATGCCAACCACTCCGACTGCGATCATCGTGAACGCCATTGTCGCGGCGATGGATATTAGTGAGATGGTCATGATGTTAGCCTCCTGAGCCTTACGGCTTATCTCGGTATTTCACTATTCGAACCTGCAAACCTTTACGCTACGTTCGCCTTTAATTGCTGCCCGGTTACTGAGCGCCTGTGGCGGTACTACTACTTGCTTGAGTCTCGAGGCGATGTTTTACCACGTCGGGCATAGAGGTCGTCGTTCTTGGTTCAACCTCCCCTTCCGCCTGTTCGCTCATCGCATTGACGGAAACTGCTGACAGTAGCGCCACCATGAGCCACACCAGTACTGCGATTCCTGCTTTTGCCTTGATTGTCTTGCCTATCGTTGAATAACTCATAATTGTTCCTCCGTTGTGTCAACAATGTATACTACAAAACCTATACATACGGTTCACTCTCAACAGAGCTTTTTCGCAAGAATTGCGATAACTATATATAAAACAGCTATATAAATGATTTAAGCCGAGTGCCGCTTGCGCGATAGAGAGTTGAAGGATAAATTTGTACTGTACAAAAAATCCATAACCTACTTTAATAGGGAAACCATTTGCGAACGCAGATTTGCCACGAACGAGATATAGGAGATGAAATGGCAGCCAAACAGGCCCCGGGCGAGTTTAAGATCGGTGCGGTTACCCGCATTACCGGCATACCGGCGGAAACGTTGCGGATGTGGGAGCGGCGCTATGGAGTAGTCCGGCCCGCCCGGGGCAAATCGCAAAGCAGGCTGTATAGCGAGCAGGATGTAAAGCACCTGACCATGCTCAAGCACCTGGTGTCCCGGGGGCACGCGATTGGCACCCTCGTCGATCTCACGGAACAGGAGTTGCAAGAGCGGCTACTGGCACATACGACCATGCAGCAGCCAGCGACCGTGTCCGGCGCAGCCGAGCAGCCCGTGAAAGTATGCGCCCTTGGCCCGACGCTGCCAATAACGCTGCCCGCGCTGGTTCGCGAGGCAGGCTCACTTGATCTGGTTGGCCTTTATAATAAGGGGCACGAATTTGAAGAGGGGGTACCACTGGCGCGCCCCGAGGTGCTGGTGCTCGAGTATGGCAGCCTGCAACAAAGTGCGATCGGGGAGATCATGGAGCGCTTCCGCGTCAGCGGCGCGCAGCGCCTGGTCGTGGTATACCGATTTGCAAACGGGGCGACCCTCGATAGATTGGCCGCGGACAACATCGAAACGACTCGTGCGCCGCTGTCTGCATCCACGCTCGAGGCGCTCTGTGCGCGACGCCGGAATGTCCCGGAAGTCGCACTGCCGGCCCCTGCCGGACCGACTCCGCGCCGTTTCAGCGATGCGCAGATCAGCAAAATTGCCACCATCAATACCGAGGTAGGTTGCGAATGCCCACACCATGTCGCGGAAATCCTCGCTAAGTTGAATGCGTTCGAAACCTACAGCCAGGAGTGCGAGGATTTGAATGAGGAAGACGCTGCGCTGCATGCACATTTGTGGCGGATCACGATGCAGGCCCGCGCGACCTTCGAGGCGGCCTTGCCCCGCATCCTGGAAGCCGACGGGATCGATCTCGCGCAACTATGAAGCCGCGGGTTGTACTATCCGTCGGAGCGGTTAGCTGCGGAGCGCTGCCGGAAGCAACCGCTTCGGGTGGACTGCTGCATTGGCATCAATCCAAAGGCGCCTTAATAGCGTAACATGTTGCGCTGCCATCAATTCGAGAGTCCATTCAATGTCGGGCAACGTGCTGTACTGGATCAACAACGACCTGCGCGTCCATGATAACCGCGCACTGCGTCGCGCCAGCGAGGCGGCGGTGGAACTGACCTGCGTTTTCTGTATTGATGCGGCCTGGTGCGCCCCCAACCAGGCCGCATCCAATCGCCTCGGCGAACACCGGCTCCAATTCCTGTGGGAGAGTTTGGAATGCCTCGATCGCAACCTTGAAAATCTCGGTCAACGGCTGGTGGTCACCAGAGGTGATCCAGTCACGGTGCTGGCGTCCATCATCGAGCGTTACCGAATCGACGCGGTGTTTCGTAGCAACCACGTGGGTGTCTACGAGAACGATCAGTGGGCGCGGCTGGCAGCGAAATTTCCGGCGGTTTCTTTTGCGCAAGAGGAAACCCACACCCTGTTTGAGCAGAATCAGCTGTCCTTTGGAGAGTGCTTGCCCGATACGTTTACCCGCTTCAGGAAGCTGGTCGAGCCTGTTGCAGTGCCCCCGCCTGTGCCTCCGCCGAATGGCCTGGCGCCGGTGTTGTCCATCAAAAATCCGGCGCCGGCAGGTCCGCCAGCACGAAGCAATCCCGCAGCACTCTTCAAAGGCGGCGAAGCAGAGGCACTGCAGCACTTGCATAGCTATCTGAGCTCCGGTGCCGCGCGGCACTACAAAGAGACCCGCAACGAACTCGAGGGCTGGCGAAACTCCAGTAAACTGTCGGCGTGGCTGGCCAACGGCAGCCTGGCAGTGCGCCGGGTGTTGCAGGCGATCAGGGAGCACGAGGCCAGCTACGGGGCAAACGATTCCACTTATGGGCTATATTTCGAACTGCTCTGGCGCGAGTAGTTCCAGGCCTATGCACGCCAGCAACGCAGCAAGCGCAAGCTGTTCCGGTTCCGCGGGATCGGCACGAGCAAACCGCGCACCACCTTCTATGCAGAGCGTTTCAGGAAATGGTGCGGAGGCAGCACGCCCTGGCCACTGGTGAACGCCTGTATGAACGAGCTGAATGCGACCGGCTACCTTTCGAACCGGGGGCGTCAGATCGCGGCCAGCTGCCTGGTGAATGAACTCGGCATCGATTGGCGCTGCGGAGCGGCGTACTTCGAACAACAACTGGTCGACTACGATGTCGCCTCCAATTGGGGTAACTGGCAGTACATCGCGGGCGTCGGCGCTGATCCCCGCGGCGGTCGGCACTTCAACCTGGAAAAGCAACGCGACCTCTATGATCCGGATCGGCATTATATCGAGCGCTGGCAGGGCGCCCCGGCGGCCGCCGCGATTGACAGCGTGGATGGGGCCGACTGGCCAATCGGGTGACACGTGCCGACACCCGCGCCAGCGGAGCCCTGGCCAGTGTATTGTTGCTGTGGCGGGCATCGAACCGAACCCTCAGGAGGATTGAGATGCATCGTAAACTGAATCTGCCCACCAGGACCTGCCTGTGTTGCGGCAGGCCTTTTGCCTGGCGCAAGCGCTGGCGACGCGACTGGGACCAGGTCAAGTACTGCTCACAGCGCTGCAGGCGGCGGCGCGGTGTGGCAGGGCAGGTGTGACATGAGTTCCCGGACCCTGCGCCTGCTGCTGGGAGACCAGTTAAATCGCCAGCACAGCTGGTTCGACGCGACGGATGAGCAGGTAGTCTACCTGCTCGCCGAGCTCAAACAGGAAACCGAATACGCCACGCATCACGTGCAGAAGCTGTGTGCATTCTTTAGCGCGATGCAAAGTTTCGCGACTGAACTCGAAGCCGACGGGCACGACGTGCTGCACCTCACGCTGGATGAGACGGTCGCCCATGACGGCCTGGAGGCGTTGCTCCAGCATCTTTGTGGCGAACACTCGATAACCCGCTTCGAGTACCAGCGACCCGACGAATACCGCCTGCTTGAGCAACTGCGCGGCCTGCGCCTGGGTTCCGGCGTCACGAGTGAAGAGGCCGACAGCGAACATTTCCTGCTGCCGTTCACGGAGATCGAGCAGCAGTTCGCGTCCGGTAAGCACAAAAAGATGGAGTTTTTTTACCGCAAGATGCGACAACGCTTCGATATATTGATGGAAGATGGCGAGCCCTATGGGGGCAAATGGAATTACGATACGGAAAATCGCCGGAAACTGCAGGCGGACGACCTGCGGGACATTCCCGCGCCGCTGCTGTTTAGTAACGATGTCAGCGAGATTCTGCAGCGCCTGGATCGCCACGAGGTGAAGTACATTGGAGCGCGGCAGGAGAAGCTGCCCTGGCCGGTTACTCGCACCCAGGCGCTCGAACTGCTGGAGTATTTTTGTGCAGTTTGCCTGCCAAATTTCGGCCGTTTCCAGGATGCCATGACCTGCCAGAGCGAGCATCAGTGGAGCCTGTACCACTCGCGCATCGCATTCGCCCTCAACAGCAAAATGCTAAATCCGCTGGAGGTCATCGAGCGGGCACTCGAAGCGTTCCACGAGGCGGACGAAACCATCAATATCGCCCAGGCGGAAGGATTTGTTCGGCAGATACTGGGCTGGCGAGAATACATTCGCGGCATGTACTGGGCGAATATGCCCGATTACAGGGAGCTCAACAGCCTGGACGCCGCCCGAGCTTTACCTGACTTCTTCTGGACCGGCGAGACCGAAATGAAATGCCTGCAAAAAGCTATCGACCAGTCGCTGGCGCATGCCTACGCCCACCATATCCAGCGCCTGATGATTACCGGCAACTTCTGCTTGCTGGCGGGTATCGATCCCGACCAGGTTGATGCGTGGTACCTGGGTATCTATATCGACGCCATTGAATGGGTGGAAATGCCCAATACGCGGGGCATGAGTCAGTTTGCAGACGGCGGCCTGGTTGCCACCAAGCCCTATGCTGCGAGCGGCAACTATGTAAACAAGATGAGCGATTACTGCAAAGAGTGTCACTACGACGTCAAGGAAAAGGAATCCGCACAGGCCTGCCCGCTCAACTCGCTGTACTGGCACTTTATGGACCGCCACCGCGACCGGCTTGCCGACAACCCCCGAATCGGCATGCTGTATAAAAACTGGGATCGGCAATCGAAACAATCCCGCGATGCCGTGCTGGCTCGAGCTGAGCACAATCTTGTGAATATCGAAAATCTCTGAGTATCGAAAACAGGGAGGGTCACGGAAAGCATGGAGCGCCACTTCACGGGGGCCGGTAGCGCGCCCCGGGATAACCCGCCTCTGCCGCTACATGATAGAATCTATCGAGCCGCACGGGCAGGCGCTGCAACGCTGGCGCTACCTCACGCGACTGCGGCCCTGCTCCCAACTCGAGGCGACCATTCATGACCGAAAAAGAAAAAATGCTGGCGGGCCTGCCCTACGATGCGTGGGATCCGGAGCTGCACGAAGACCGGATGCGTGCCAAATCGATGTGCCATCGGTTCAATATGGCAGACCCAACCGACCTCGCGGGGCGCATGGCGATCCTGGCGGGGCTGCTGTCTATCAAGGACAAGGCCCATATAGAACCCGTTTTTTTCTGCGATTACGGATACAACATTGTCCTGGGCAGCAATTTCTATGCAAACCATAACCTTACCATCGTCGACGTGTGCGAGGTGACAATCGGCGATAACGTAATGTTTGGGCCCCAGGTCATGATCTCCACGGCTACCCATCCTATCGATGCCCGGGAGCGGCGTAAAACAGAATATGGCGAGCCAATCACCATTGGTAACGATGTCTGGCTGGGCGGTTGTGTTTCGGTCCTGCCGGGCGTTAGCATCGGCGACAACTGTGTAATCGGGGCGGGCAGCGTGGTTAACAGAGACATACCCGCAAACACCGTGGCGGTCGGTAACCCCTGCAGGGTTAAAAAAGCGGTGTCGTGATCCGGGGTGACGCTGTCGCGGGTCAAACGGGAAATATTGGAAACGAGGTATGAGCTATGGCAACACGCACGGTACTAAGGCTGCTCAATAGCGAACCAACCCGCGATGGCGACGGGGTAAGGATCCGCCGCATCGCTGCCTTTGCAAACCCCGTAGTGCTCGATCCGTTTTTGCTGCTGGATGAAATCGCCTCCGATGACGCCGCTGACTATATCGGCGGCTTCCCGTCGCATCCGCATCGCGGTTTTGAAACGGTAACCTATATGCTCGAAGGGGCCATGCTCCATAAAGATCATCTGGGTAATGAAGGTCATTTGCGAGCAGGAGGCGTGCAGTGGATGACCGCGGGCAAGGGGGTTATTCATTCCGAGATGCCGGAGCAGGATGCAGGGCGTTTGCATGGCTTCCAGGTGTGGGTGAACCTGCCCGCCAAGGACAAAATGCAGCCCGCCCGCTACCAGGAGTTCGAGCCCGGGCAGATCCCGGAAGTGGCGCTGGAAGCCGGTGGTCTGGTGCGCGTGATTGCGGGTCGGTTTCGCGACACCGAGGGGCCGGTGACGAAGGTTGCTACCGAGCCCTCGTATTTTGACGTGCGCCTTGCTGCAAACACCGGTGTTGACCTGCCTGCCATTGCGGGCCATAACAGCATCGTTTACGTATACCGGGGCAGCGTAACGATAGCAGGGCAGCCGGTGCGAAGAGGACAGCTCGCACAATTGACGGATGGCGAGCAGGTCAGCATGGTCGCGACCGAGGCTGCGGGACTGCTGTTCCTGAGCGCCGCGCCGATCAGGGAGCCCGTCGCCAGCTACGGACCGTTCGTGATGAATACCCGCGAAGAGATCGAGCAGGCGCTCAGCGACTTTCGCGATGGCGTGTTAACCGATTAGGCAGATTAAACGAACCCGGGCGGGTCTCCGCTGCTGGAGGCATTGCGCCAGGCCGGACAGGCCGGCTGGTTTGGCCAGGAATAGCGCCGGCTGGGGGATTACCCCTGTGCGACCGGCCGGTGTCCCGCGACGCAGGTCTCCAGATCCTTGAGGATGCCGTCGTTAATACCGTAGATCCAGCCATGCACCGACAGGTCCGCGCCTCGCTTCCATGCCTGCTGCACGATCGTGGTATTGCAGACATTCGCTACCTGCTCCCTGACATTGAGTTCGCACAACAAGTCCACCCTTTCTGCTTCTCCCAGGCCGGTGAATTCGTCGGCGTGGAAACGATAAACGTCCTTGATATGACGCAGCCAGTTATCGATCAGGCCATAGTCATGCTCGTCCATTGCCGCCTTGATGCCCCCGCAGCCATAGTGGCCACACAGGATAATGTGCTTTACCTTGAGTACTTCTACGGCGAACTCGATTACCGAGAGGCAGTTGAGGTCGGTATGCACGACCACGTTGGCAATATTACGGTGGACAAACACCTCGCCGGGCGGTAAGTCGACGATGACATTGGCCGGTACCCGGCTATCCGAGCAGCCAATCCACAGATAATCCGGCGCCTGCTGCTTCGATAGCCTGGTGAAAAACTCTGGATCCTGTTCCTTCATCGAGTTCGCCCATTCGGCATTCTTTGCAATCAGTTTATCTAGTGGTTTCACGATAGACCCCCGTTTTTTGTTATGTGCGGCGCGCCACCAGCGCTGGAGGAAAGTCTACACCAAACATGGCCATATTACTCCCCGGAAACTTCACAGCAGGAAGCGGTATGCAACTCGGTAGCATTGGGTCTGCGCGACTGCCAGGCGGCGGTGTACGACGCGGAATCAGCCGGCGGCTTGACCCGGGCCCCCCGGGGGGCGGTGCCGCTGCAGTAGCTCCTGCGCCGCCCGCTCGCCGGACTCCAAGGCGCCCTCGATACCCTGGAAAGCAAGCGAGGTGTGCTCGCCGGCGAAATGAATGCGACCATGCGGTCGCGCCAGCACCCTCGCGTACCGGGATATTTCCCCCGGGCGCCAGGTCAGGTACGCGCCGCCGCTAAAGGGTTCCTGCTGCCAGGATACCATTCGTGCAATCCGGACACCTTCGTCGCTGCCGTACAGTCGCTGCAGCTCGCTGCGAATAAACCGCTCCGTCTCGGCCGGTGAGCCGCTATCGAAGCGGTCCGCGCCGTCGCCGTTCGCCCACACCACGAGGTTGCGGATATCTTCCTGCCGACGCAAATCGAGCGCCATGACGCGCTCCAGCGGCCCGTCCGTCCAGAGGTTTGGAGTGAGGTCACGCCGCTGCCAGAAGGGTTGATCGGCCAGCAGGTGGGCTTGGAAGATTTTGTGGTAGGTCAGCTCCTGCACGGCCTCCTGCTGCAGTCCTTCGAGCGCCGGCCGCATCGGGATACGGCGCAGCGCGGGCAACGGTAGCGTCGAGAGCAGGAAGCGACCACTATACGCCGTGCCATCGGCGCAA
>CAMYKE010000043.1:0-8289 GCA_947258895.1 uncultured Pseudomonadales bacterium
AACGGTGGCAACTCCTCCAATACGTCCTCCGCGGTTTCCACCAGTTTTGCGCCCTGCCGGAGCAGCCAGTGACAGCCACGACTCAATGGACTGTAAATCGAACCGGGTACTGCGAACACCTCGCGGCCCTGCTGAGCGGCATAATTGGCGGATATCAGAGAGCCGCTTTGCAACGCCGCCTCAATCACCAGCACGCCCTGGCTAAGCCCGCTAACGATGCGATTACGGCGTGGAAAATTCTCACGGCGGGGCGGGGTCGACAGCGGAAATTCTGACACCAACGCCCCGCACTCGGCAATCCGGCTTGCTAGCCGTGCGTTACTGCGAGGATAAACAACGTCGATTCCGCAGCCAAATACAGCGATTGTGGCTCCATCAGCGGCCAACGTGCCGCGATGGCCAGCAGTATCTATGCCTGACGCCATGCCACTGGTAATGACCAGACCGGCCCTGCTGAGATCCCCTGCCAAACTGGCGGCGGTCTCCAGGCCAGCGGGGCTGGCATTCCGGCTGCCTACAATCGCGAGCTGGGGCTTCGCCAACAGATTCGCGTCACCGACCACAAACAATAGCAGCGGGGGCGCTGCCAACTCCCGCAGTGCGGGCGGGTACCGAGAATCATTGAGGGTAACAATGTGCCGGCCGGCATGTTGTCGCCAATTCAGGGCGGCGGCACGTTCCCTTTCACGGGCGTCCCGGGGCCCCCTCGCACAGTCCAGCAGCGCTGCAATCCCCGCGGCGGACAAACCTGCAGCCCTAAGCTCGCTGGCCGAGACCTCAAACAGTTGACAAGGTTCGCGCCAGCGCTGCAGTAGCTGGTGTTTTTGGGGGAGGGTGAAGTCACGTAACTGGTACAGGGCCAACCATGGCCCCAAATCCTCATCCTGTGAGTCGCACATAGATCATCCTTGATCTTCGTTATTCGCTAATCGCGCGTTACAACAACGCATTGAAAAATAGTTTTTGCCAGCTCACAGACGCTTCCGTCATGAGCCTTGCCGAGCAAGAGCTGTCAGGGGCTACGCAACTCGTCAAATACCGCCAGTGGGCGCTGGGCCTTCAGGACCAGCCCGTAACTCATTTTTTCGAAGACCCTGAACACCATCAAGATGCCACCACGCTCGGGCGGCAAGCTCACAACGTCATTGCGAATGCGGTCCTTGACGGCACCGGACATGTGATAGATCGCCATCACATTTCCCACTTCAATTTCATCGCGTTCACCCCGGTTGATAGCAACTACGTCAAATTGGCCAACCTTGCTGACACCACCCAACACGGAAATAATCTTGGCTTTGGGCTCGCTCTTGGGCGAACTCGGGAAAAAGGTCGGTACTACATCGACGACTTCGGTAGGCAGCAGGCGGTCCTGCAAGCGAATCTCCTCTTCGCTGCTGGCAAGGCGCATAACGGATACATCTTCATCCTTCTCTATGATTTTACCAAGACCAACCTCCAGCGCCTCGATGCCCAGCACTTCACCGGTATCGGGGTCTACATAGGGATCGCCTGGACGATACACGCCGTAGCTGGAGTACAGGGATACGCCACCATCCTGGTAGTCGCGCGCATATAATTTATCGCCACCCCCGGTAATAATACGTCCCTCGTGCCCGGCTATAACATAGGTTGCCTTGGCCAAAACCTCGGCGTCCACCACCCGGCTGCGCTTGAGAAAGGCGCTGACAGCATCGAGCGGTATCGCGGGAATAACCGTATCCAGCGGCTCGACCCGTGCCGTTGGGGTCAATTTTACGGTGCGGCTACCATCGCCGCGCTCCAGCATCAGGCGCGGTTCGCCGCCAATGTAGACGAGTCTAATGACATCGCCAGGATAAATCAGGTGCGGATTGGCTATTTGTGGATTGACATGCCATATTTCAGGCCAAAGCCAGGGGCTCTTGAGGAAAGTTTCCGAAATATCCCACAGCGTGTCTCCCTTGACCACCGTGTACTGATCGGGATGATCAAGTCTGAGCATATCTCCTTTTTCGTGTTGTGCAGAATACGCAGCAAACGACAAAAGCAGAACACTCAGCAACCCAACTAGTGCTTTCCTCATGGTATGAATCCTTCAAATTCGAGTGTATATATAGCGGAACTATAGTCTGTATAATAGAACAAATTTGCAACTATTCCTGTTAAATATAGGATTTAAACTTGTTTTAGCCAACAAAATTCAGTGACAATTTGGACACCGGGCATACTGCAGATTTCATCTTCGCCCTACACGCAAACCTGACATTTCACTACCATGGCATTACTACATATCCTGAAGTTTCCCGACCCACGACTGCGCAAGGTCGCAAACCCTGTCGACGATGTCGATGATGACATTCGAAAACTTGCCGACGACATGCTCGAAACCATGTACGCAGAGCCGGGGATCGGTTTGGCTGCCACCCAGGTTAATGTGCAAAAACGTGTGGTGGTAATGGATTTGTCCGAGGAGAAGAATGCACCGATGGTTTTCGTCAACCCGGAGTTTGAAGTGCTTGGCGAGGGGCTTGAAGAAATGGAGGAGGGGTGCTTGTCTGTTCCCGGCTTTTACGAAACGGTTCGACGCCCGGATCACATTCTGATTAAGGCGATTGATCGCAACGGCAAGCCGTTTCAGATCGAGGACAACGGATTGCTGGCAGTCTGCATCCAGCACGAAGTCGATCACCTCAACGGTAAACTGTTTGTAGATTATCTCAGCCCGTTGAAGCGCGACCGCATTCGCAAAAAGCTGGAAAAAGAACAGCGCTTGATGAGGCTGTAACCCTTTCCAAAACAGGGAATACCAAATGGAGTCTGTGCAGAATGCGCAACACTCGCTTCGCATCATCTTTGCCGGTACCCCCGATTTCGCAGCGGCAACCCTGGCGGCCCTGATCGCCAGCGAGCACCGGATCGTCGCAGTTTACTGCCAGCCGGATAGACCCGCCGGCCGTGGTCGCAAACTGCTCCCCGGGCCGGTAAAGACTCTTGCGGAACGGCATGGAATTACGGTGCGGCAGCCAGTCAGCCTCAAGGATCACTCGGCGCAACACGAACTCGAGGCATTTGACGCTGACCTGATGGTGGTTGCCGCCTACGGGTTGCTTTTGCCACCGGAAGTGCTTGCGACGCCGCGCTTTGGCTGCATCAATGTACACGCATCACTCTTGCCGCGCTGGCGCGGCGCGGCACCGATCCAGCATGCCTTGCTCGCAGGGGATGCCCAAACCGGCATCACTATAATGCAGATGGACGCCGGCCTGGATACCGGAGCGATGCTGTATCGCCTGGGCTGCGACATCCTGCCCGGCGATACCGGTTCCAGCCTTCACGACCGTCTCGCGGTACTGGGAGGGGAGGCGTTGCTCCACGTGCTGAATGACCTTCCGCACTTTCGGGATGGTGCAATCGCACAGGACGAAGGGCCGGCCAGCTATGCTGCCAAAATTTCCAAGAATGATGCCGCGATGGACTGGTCACAGAGTGCGCTCAAACTGGCGCGCCAGGTGCGGGCATTCAATTCCTGGCCGGTGTGTTTCACCCAACTGCAAGGGAAACGGATCCGGATTTGGCAAGCGCAGGCGGAAAGCGCAGTGACCGGCGCGCCGCCCGGTACCATTGTCGCCAGCTCGGCCACGGGCACCGTTGTCGCCTGCGGGGAAGGTCAGCTGCGCCTGCTGCGCATCCAGCTCCCGGGTGGCCGGGCGCTGCCTGTTGCGGACATAGTAAACGCGCATCGAGGCCTGCTTGCGCCCGGCAACCGGTTTGCCAACGCCGCTTCGCACCCATGAGCAGCCGGGTCGTGGCCGCCCGGACATTGGTGGCGGTAAGTAACGACCGTCAATCCCTGAGCCAGGCTTTGCTCCGGTTACGTGCACAGGCAGGGTCACAGGATGGTGCGTTTATACGGGAATTATGCTTTGGCGTCTGTCGCTGGTACCAGCGCCTGCAGACGCTGGCAGCAACAATGCTGACCCGCCCACTCAAGCCCAGGGATGCAGACATCCAGGCTCTGCTGCTGCTGGGACTGTACCAACTACTCTTCACGCGAGTCCCGCCACATGCCGCGATCCACGAAACCGTGGAGGCCAGCAAGGCGTTGGGCAAACCCTGGGCCGCCGGAATGCTGAATGGCGTATTGCGGCGATTCGTCCGCGAACGGGCGCAGATCATAGGAGATCTGGCGCAGAACCCGGCTTTTCAATACTCTCATCCTGGCTGGCTGCTCAAGCAGCTACAGCAGGCCTACCCGGAACAATGGCCGCAAATTTGCGAGGCGAACAATGGCCGCGCACCCATGACGCTGCGGGTAAACTGCACCAGGATTACTCGTGACGCTTACCTGCAGCAGTTGAGCGAGCAGGGGATAGCGGCACAGGCGACCAAATTTGCCGACAGCGCGGTCCAGCTGAAGCAAGCGCTCGAGGTCCACCTGCTGCCCGGCTTCGCCGAAGGCGTTGTCAGTGTACAGGACGAAGCCGCCCAGCTTGCCGCGAAACTGCTGCAGCCCCAGCCGGGAATGCGCGTACTCGATGCCTGCGCCGCTCCGGGGGGCAAGAGCTGTCATCTACTCGAATATCAACCAAATATTTCGGAACTGGTCGCGGTCGACCTTGCTGGTGACCGGACCGCGCTCATTCACGACAACCTGCGACGCGGCGGCTTGACCGCTACCGTGGTAACGGGCGATGCGGCCAGGCCGGCGCAGTGGTGGGACGGCCAGCCGTTTGATCGGATACTACTCGATGCGCCGTGCTCGGCGAGCGGCGTGATCCGGCGCCACCCCGATATAAAATTGCTGCGCCGCCAGCGGGATATTGCTAAGCTTGCGCACCAGCAAATCCAGCTAGTCAGATCGTTATGGCCGCTCCTGAAACCGGCGGGCGTTCTGCTGTATGCGACCTGTTCGGTATTTCCGGAAGAAAATGAGGAGGTAGTAGCCCGTTTTGTTAGCGAACAGAACGACGCACAATCGCTGCGCATCGCCGCCGATTGGGGGCAATCGGGGCAATATGGCCGACAGCTACTGCCGCAAATCGCGGGCAACGACGGGTTTTATTATGCCACTATTCAGAAAGACGGGTAGTTAATGAAAATAATAATCCTTGGTGCGGGGCAGGTCGGCACGACCGTCGCCGAGACCCTGGCAGGTGAGGCCAATGACATCACTGTCGTCGATAGCGATTCGGTCAAGCTCGGTGAATTGAAAGATCGCCTCGATATTCGCACCGTGCTGGGCAACGCATCCTTTCCCAATATCCTCCAGCAGGCCGGCGCGGAAGATGCCGACATGATCCTGGCGCTCACCAGCGCGGATGAGATCAATATGCTGGCTTGCCAGGTAGCCTATACGCTGTTCCACACCCCGCAGAAAATTGCCCGCGTGCGTTCCCAGGAATACCTGGAGCGCGGCCGCCTGTTTAATCGCAAGGCCATCCCGATCGATGAAATTATCAGCCCCCACCAGGAAGTTACCAACTACGTGAGCCGCCTGATCAAGAACCCCGGCGCCTTGCAAGTGGTCAATTTCGCCGGCGGCAGGGTACAGCTGGTGGGCGTCAGGGCCTATAGCGAGGGGCCGCTGGTTGGGCGCGCGATCAGCGCCCTGCGCGAACGCCTGCCCAAGCTCGATACCCGGGTGGCGGCGATTTTCCGCAAGGATCGCAGCGTCGTTCCCAGGGGCGATACGCTTATCGAGGCCAATGACGAGGTTTTTTTCCTGGCCGCGAGGCGCGACATTCTTAAGGTCATGAATGAATTGCGGCGCATCGACAGGCACTATCGCAGCGTTATGATCGTCGGCGGCGGGAATATCGGCGCTCATCTGGCCGAGGACCTCGAAGACGAGTACCGGGTTAAAATCCTGGAACGTGACTCGCAGCGCTGCCTGGTCCTGGCGGAGAAACTTGACAAGGCGATTGTCATTCAGGGCGATGGCGCAGACAAGGAGTTGCTGCTGGAAGAAAACATCGACGGCGTCGACGTATTTTGCGCACTCACCAACAATGATGAGATCAATATCATGACATCGATGCTGGCAAAGAACCTCGGCGCCAGCAAGGTGATGACCCTGATCAACAATCCGGCCTACGTCGACCTGGTGCAGGGCGGGTCGATCGACATCGCTATCTCACCGCAGCAAATCACCGTCGGCCGGCTGCTGCGTCATATTCGCCGCGGCGATATTGTCAAGGTGCATTCGCTGCGGCGCGGCGCGGCGGAGGCAATGGAAGTGGTCGCGCGCGGCGACCCGCAATCCTCCAAGGTGGTGGGGCGTGCGCTCGATGAAATCCCGTTACCCGAAGGTACGGTAATTGGCGCGATCGTCCGCGACAACGAGGTGCTGATCGCGCACCATGACGTGGTGATTGCCACCGATGACCATGTAATCCTGTTCCTCAATGACAAGAAAAAGGTCAGGGAAGTGGAGCGGCTGTTCCAGGTCGGACTGAATTTTTTCGGTTGAAACCATGATCAGCACCTCTCGCTATCCAGCAGCACGTGCCGCCGAACGAAGCGCCGGCGCCCCACCCGCAAGCCCGGCCGGGAGCCGCTGACCCATGCGCGTGCAAATAATTATGCGGATTATGGGCATCCTGCTGATGTTCTTCAGCCTGACCATGCTGATACCCACCGCGCTGGCGGTCGCCTATGATGAAAACTCCGGGCGGGCATTTGCAACTTCCCTGCTGGTGATCTTCTGTGCCGGCCTGATCGTGTGGGCGCCGGTACGTAATGTTCGCCGGGAATTACGCACCCGCGACGGCTTCGTAATTACCGCGCTGTTCTGGTTTGTGCTGGGTGGCGTTGGGGCACTGCCGCTATACCTGACCCAAACGCTGGAGCTCTCGGTCGTCGACGCCGTGTTCGAATCCATTTCCGGGCTCACGACCACGGGCGCCACCGTTATCGTGGGGCTCGACGAGCTACCCCGATCGGTGCTGTTTTATCGCCAGCAACTGCAGTGGCTTGGTGGCATGGGCATTATCGTGCTGGCGGTGGCGATACTGCCAATGCTTGGCATCGGCGGGATGCAGCTATATCGCGCCGAGACCCCCGGACCGGTCAAGGATGCCAAGCTCACCCCGCGGATTACAGAGACAGCCAAGGCGCTCTGGTATATTTACGCTTCGCTTACAGCGGCTTGCTGCCTCGCCTACTGGGCTGCCGGCATGTCTTTTTTTGATGCTCTGTGTCACAGTTTTTCCACCGTCGCGATCGGCGGTTTTTCCAATTACGATGCCAGCATTGGCCATTTCGACAGCCCCGTGATCGAAGCCATTTGTATCCTGTTTATGATCATTTCGGGCGTCAATTTCGGATTACATTTTTTCGTCTGGCGCAAGCTACGCTTCGGCCAGTATTTCAGGGATCCGGAATTTCGCTTTTACCTGGGCCTGCTCGCCAGTATCAGCGTGATCGCCTGTAGCCTGCTCATCTACAACGGCACCTACGGTCCGCTGCAGGCCATCCGCACCGGTCTGTTTGAAGTCGTATCCATTGCGACCACCACCGGCTTTGAAACCGCCAGTTATGCCCACTGGCCCACCGTGCTGCCCTTTATGCTGTTTGTCGCGGCGTTTGCCGGCGGTTGTGCCGGATCCACGGGCGGAGGCATGAAGGTAATTCGCATCCTGCTGCTGACCAAGCAGGGAATTCGCGAGGTAAAGCGCCTGATACACCCCAACGGGGTCTTTCCGATCAAGGTTGGCAGTCAGGCGGTATCGGACCGGGTAGTGGAAGCCGTCTGGGGATTCTTCTCAATCTATATACTGGTGTTCGTATTTATGCTGATGGCATTGCTGGCCACCGGTATCGACCAGGTCACCGCCTGGTCAGCGGTCGGCGCAACGCTGAATAACCTTGGCCCCGGATTGGGCGAGGTGGCGGACAACTATGCCGGCTTGAACCCTACCGCAAAATGGGTGTTGTGCCTGTCGATGCTGCTGGGCCGCCTGGAGGTCTTTACCCTGATCGTGATCCTGTCACCGATGTTCTGGCGCAAATAACACCTGGCTATAGACACCAACAAGCAATGTTTTAGCCGGAATGATAGTAAGTACTCACTTTTGAGTGGCTATTTAAAATTGTAGTGCTCAGAGCGTCCTTCCCGGATTTTGCGAAAGCGTTTGTATTCCCACTGGTATTGCGCGGGCGCCTCCCGTACACAGGCTTCCACCCCTGCATTTAATGCCGCAACCGATAGTTGCAGGTCTTCGGAGTAAATGGCCGGTTCTGCCAATCGAAAGACCAGCTCAAAGCCTGCCGCGTGCGGTATCCTCCTGGCATACGCGAATACGACTGCGG
>CAMYKE010000043.1:8310-10419 GCA_947258895.1 uncultured Pseudomonadales bacterium
GTTCCGGCTCCTGGTCGGGGAGAATCCCGGCACATTCGCCTGAGCGCAGCGCATTGAACATGGCGGCCACTCCCTTGCGATTGGTAGGGAAAACCTTGCTGCCGGTCTTTTCCCGGGCGATCGACATGATTCGCTCCAGAGCTGCCAGCTTGGGCGGCTGGTACAATACGCTGGTCTTGAAATTCCTGCCCAGGAACAGATTAAGCATTTCCCAGTTACCCAGGTGCGGCGCCACCACCAGTACCCCGCGACCAGCGGCCAGCCGGGTCAGTTCCTGTACGTGGGCCTGCATGTTGGGCAAGTAACCTAGCGAGGTCTCCGCTGGCTGCATCCACAGCTTTACCATTTCGAACCCGAGCTTACCGGTTTCAATGAGGCTCTGCTGCGCCAGTTCCTCACGTTCTTCCGCTGCCAGCTCGGGAAAGCACAATTCGAGATTGCGGCGAGTAATTTTCGCTTCCCGCCCCTGCAACTTCCAGGCACAGCGCCCCAGGAAGCCGCCGATGGCCTGGGCCCATGACAGGGGCAGCAGGGCCAGCAGCCTGAACAGCGCGTGCAGCGCCAGAGCGTTAGGATTGGGCACATCGAGTACCGGTAGTTGTTGTAGTGAGCAGCGATTGTAACCTGTCTTCCCGGCGCCGGTCGATGTACTCCGGGCCCCGCCATGATAAATCTGCAAAATTTACGGAGCCGACATTTCTCAGCGGCGGGAACAGGTTGTATACTTACGCGCCTTTACAGGGTCATCTACCGCGGGGCGTTGCCCGAGGCAATCGTAATGGCCGGACTTTAAACAGGGATCGCATATCTTGAAAGGACAAACACCGAGCACGTTTCAGGAGCTGATTCACGCACTGGAGCAATACTGGTCGCTACGGGGCTGCGTAGTGTTGCAACCCCTTGACCTCGAGGTCGGGGCGGGCACCTTTCACCCCGCCACCTTCCTGCGGGCGATTGGCCCCGAAAACTGGAGTGCCGCCTACGTCCAGCCCAGCCGTCGACCAACCGATGGTCGTTACGGGGAAAACCCCAATCGACTCCAGCACTATTACCAGTTCCAGGTACTGCTCAAGCCCTCACCCAGCGATATCCAGGAACTGTACCTGAATTCATTGCGAGAACTCGGCATAGACCCGACCATCCATGACATTCGCTTCGTCGAGGACAACTGGGAGTCACCGACACTGGGTGCCTGGGGACTGGGTTGGGAAGTTTGGCTGAACGGGATGGAGGTCACCCAGTTTACCTATTTTCAGCAGGTCGGTGGCCTGGAGTGCTTCCCGGTGTCCGGCGAAATTACCTACGGCCTTGAGCGGATCGCAATGTACCTGCAAGATGTTGACAGCGTTTACGACATTGTCTGGGCTCGCGGTCCCCAGGGGGATGTTACCTATGGTGATGTGTTCCACCAGAACGAAGTAGAGATGTCGACGTTTAATTTCGAACACGCCAATATCCAGCAAATGTTTTCCCAGTTCGATTACTACGAAACCGAGAGCGAGCGCCTGATTGAACAGGGGCTGCCACTACCTGCCTACGAGTTTGTTCTCAAGGCTTCGCATACCTTCAACCTGCTGGACGCGCGGCAGGCGATTTCCGTGACCGAGCGACAACGCTTTATTCTCAGGGTACGCACCTTGGCGCGGCGGGTAGCCAACGGCTACCTCGAGGCGCGCAGGGCGCTCGGTTTCCCCCTCGCTGACGATCTCGTTCGCGCCCAGTATGTAAGTACTTACTTACAAGGGGAGGACTGATACATGCAGAGCAAGGATTTTTTGTTCGAGTTGGCTAGTGAGGAGTTGCCACCCAAAGCATTGGCCGACCTGGCCGCCGCACTGGGCGCCGAGTTAGCACGCCAGCTCGACACCCAGCACATTGGATACGAGCGTATCGAACTATTTGCGACCCCCCGCCGCCTCGCGGTGTTGGTGCCTGGAATTGACGACCGGCAGCAGGATAGCAATACCGAGATTTGGGGCCCTCCTGTCGCCGTGGCCTTTGACTCCGACCAGAATCCAACCAGGGCGGCTGAGGGTTTCGCGCGTAAATGTGGCGTCAAGGTAGGGGAGCTGGCAACGGCGGTCAATGGTAAAGTAGAAAAGCTGGTGT
>CAMYKE010000044.1 GCA_947258895.1 uncultured Pseudomonadales bacterium
CGACTGTCAGCTGGGAAAAATCAGCAGGTGTAAGGAAGCTGCGCGCCACCCGCACTTCAAAATCACGGTCGGTAGATTCAACCTCACCGGCTGGCAGTTCCACATTCTCGGAACGGATCACTTGCTCTACATCCGTCACCGTGATCCCGCGCGCCGCCATGGCATTGCGGTCGAGGAAGACCTTCATTGCGTAAGTGCGCCCGCCCCCAATTTGAACCCTGGCTACCCCTTCAACAATGGACAACCTGTCAACCAGAAAACGTTCCGCGTAATCCGTCAGCTCCATCACATCGAGGTTGGTACTGCGCAGGTTATACCAAACCACGACGTTCTCATCCGAGTTGGCTTTTGCCACTTCCGGTGGTTCCGCCTGGTCTGGCAAACTATTTAATACCCGGCTCACACCTTCTCGTACGTCATTGGCGGCGGCGTCAATGTCTCGGCTCAGCTGGAACTCGATGGTGATATCCGAGCGTCCGTTCCGGCTCGTAGATGTAATATTCTTAATGCCCTCTATGCCGGAAATACGATCTTCAATTAGCTGTGTTATTCGGGTTTCGACAATATTTGCGGAGGCGCCAGGATACTGCGTATTGATGCTGACAACAGGCGGGTCAATATCCGGATATTCACGCAGCGAAAGCATGCTTACCGCCACCACTCCGAAGATAACCAGCAGCAGATTTACTACGGTGGCGAATACCGGGCGCTTAACAGAAGCATCGGATAACCACATGGCTTATCCCTCTTGTCCGGCGTTTAGCACATTCACCGGCGAGCCATCTCTCACCCTCAATGTGCCTTCCGTTACCACGGTGTCGCTTTCGCCAAGACCGCCCAGGATCTGAACAAGGCCCGGTTTTCGCTCTCCCAGTGTGACTTCCGTCTGCCGGACAACAGCACCGTCAAGCACAAACACGTATTGTTTATCCTGTACAGGCACCAGTGCTTTCTCCGGAACGACCAAAGCATCCAGAACCCGCTTTTCCACGGTAATTAGCAACAGCATTCCCGCGCGAAGGCGAGCTGAAGAGTTATCAATTATTGCGCGCACCAGCACCGATCGGCTAACTGGATCGATGCGCGAATCGACGGTGCTGATGATGCCCTCAAATGTTTGCGCCGGATAGGCGACAGAACTTGCCGTGATGCGTTGTCCCTTCGCGAGACTGGCGAGGTGGTTTTCCGCCACGCTGAAATCCACTTTAATCACACTGATATCGTCCAGTGTGGTGATAACGTCTGCCGGACGTACCAATGAACCCTTACTCACTTCGCGAATACCGAGCAGCCCGCTGAATGGTGCTCGAATCTGCAAGTCGTTCAGCTGAGCTTTAGCCACATCAAGTTGCGCCCTGAGTGCTTCTACACGAGCTTGCTGCTCGTCGAAAATCTGTTCGGATGTAGCGCTGGATGCTCGCAGATTTTTCACCCGATCAAGCTGACGCGTCGCTACGCCGATGTTGGCTTCGAGCTCTTCGATGCGGGCCAATTCCTCCTGGTTGTTCAGTTGCACCAGGAGTTTTCCGGCTTCCACCGTCTCACCATCATCAAACATGACATCCGCTACAACGTCTGTTTCCTGCGCAGTAATGGTCACGGACTCATTGGCTTTGGCAGTCCCCAGCGCTTTAATGGTTACCGGAAATGCCTGGCGGGCCACCCTGGTCACTTTGACCGGCGTGGAACGAACTTGCGCGCCTTGCGTTGCCTCGTCTTCTGGCAGATAGAGGTAAGCCAGAAAAACGGCCAGAAGTACGACCGCCAGTATTAGCGGAGAAACGCTTGGTTTCAGAAACATAATCCTTTCCTGTTAGTAAAAAGGGCGATTCGGGATTCAGTCGCCAGACTGAACGGCATTCCTCCCCGTTTCGGAGGAATAAAAACTGTGGTTATAATCGTGCCCGGTTGCGTCTTTATCCGGGCATTATTGCCTAGCTTGCGGTTCCTG
Source organism: uncultured Pseudomonadales bacterium (assembly GCA_947258895.1). The sequence goes on from CAMYKE010000044.1 coordinate 1,952, forward strand.
GTCGGAGGGAAAGCATTATTTGCACGGAGTACGAACTTCTGATGCATTATGAATTTCAGTGCAGGTAAGATAATCTTGGTATTGGCGATAAGCAAATGAGATCAGCAACACCTCCCATCTTTTCTTCATTTTTCAGATGCATTCAGTGAACATCGAGCTGAAATCCCCCGGCTGTGGCTTGAACAGGAGAGTTTGGGGTCAGTGTAAAAACTTTGAGCCTAGCGTCCCGTCAGGCGCTGGTTATACTCAACACACTGTCGTTAAAATCTGGGAAGTGACTATCAACTTGAATCATCGGTTGTGAAAAGAATTTGCGAAGCCGACTAGTTTTACGAGGGCACCTTAACAGCTGAGAAGTTCGGCTTATAGGCAATATTAGGGGTACGATTCGTCATTCTAAAAGCTCAACGAAGGTCTGTTTCTAGGACCCTGCGGTTGTTCAGGTCCGCAAAATCCGGAATCGGAAATAGACGCCACCAGAAGATTGTCGCGGCCAGAGAAACCGATGTAGTTCTATCGACTCCAAACCGACAGACAGGATCTGGGTATTATGTGTCGGAGTGGTTTATCAATCGAGTCGGAATCAAAAGGGTCATCAAAAGGGTCAGACTCGATTGATACGGTACCAGGTATCGGCTTGGTTTGAACGAAAAGCAGTTCTGGAGACCAGCAATAACCGTTTATGGCATAACAGGTTAAACCGAACCGGACCGAACCTGCTTGGGGGCTAGCTCATTGAAGCCGCCACACTGACAAGGTGTCCGGGTGCGGTTCTCATTGTGGCTCGAGAGACTAACCGTCCTCTCAAAAAGAGGCCAGATATATGACTACTGACTTGTTTTACGAAAACCGATGCTCAAAACCCGGCAGAACAAACAGGTGCTTTATGCTTGCCATTCAGCGCGGGTCCTTATAAGACCCCAAATATCTCTCAGCGTGTTTCCGCGGCTCGAGCGGATAGCTCGACTGCCTGCCGGGGCATTTTGCCGATCTTACTTTCATCAAACCCTGCCCCAGCGGTCAGGGAGCGCTCAGACGGATTTGCAGATCGAGATACGGACGAAAGAATGCGGCGCGAGGCTCAGCTTGTTGCCGATACCGTGCTCGCCGGCGTCTGCTCCCGATCCAATGCCTTGCTGCGCTGCAGATCCCACCACGCAAACGCGAAGTAGATGAGCGTGCACCAGATGGTGACATCGTAAAACATCTCGCGATTGACGTAGTAGTCGTAAAGATTCGGGCTGTTGAACAGGACACGCCAGGCAAGCACAGCCGGCACTACCAGACCGATTACGATCCACACCGCCCGAATTCCCATGGTCAGCACGGATCTGTCCTTGACATGGACATGGTTTTCCTCCGTCGCCAGTTGGGCATGATACGCTTCAACTTTCTTAGCGAACTCCTGCTCGCGCTTTTCGGCCTCAGGATAGTTCCTATAAGCGCCGGCTCTCCTCGCCAAAACAGTGTAGACGATGATCGATACCACCCAGGTCGGCAGGAACAGGTAAACAAAGTATATGATGTCGAGGGCATTCAGCCCGAAACCAAACACCAGGCAGATCGCCCAGGTGATCAGCGCAGGCGTGTTGTCCTTGACGCCCTTGAGGCGGTGCCAATTGCTCTTGTAGCCGAGCCGCGGAAAGATGTGCTGCTCGGCGAATACGATGCCGCCGAGTGGCACCAGGGTGAGTCCCGCATAGGTAATAATGGGCAGGATTTGGCGATAGATGAACGGGAAACAGCTTCCGACCACGACCACGGCCCCGACGGCAAGCGTTACCTTCTGGCGTGCGATGCTGGGGAATACCGCCTGGGCCGCGAGACCCGCTCGGTAGAGGTTGGGGTTGGCCGTTGTCCATCCCGCGATGATAACGATCACAAAACCGGTGGCGCCAAGCGCGTAGTAGGCAACGTCCCCGGGTGAAACCACAGCGATACTCAATTTCATGATCGACGCCGTCGCTGCCCCCATCAGGGCCGCAGAAATCCAGGCGACATAGTGGCCGAACATCATACCGGTTGCGGTACAAAGACCGTAGATCGATTTTTTCGCGTAGCGCAGGAGCGCCATGTCGACAAGGCCAAAATGCGCGAACGTATTCGCCGCCCAGGCGAAGCCTATCACTTCCACCAATCCGATCCCGGGTTCCCCTTCAGCATTGATGCCGGTAAACACGGTGGTTCCCGCGAGGCCGACGAAATCGGAGAAACTCGCCAGCGTCGTGTACCCGGTCAACGCTTCGTTCAACGCCGGTATCAGCACCATGCCGCCGGCGGTGAACATCACCATCAGCCAGGGTGTGCAAATGGTGGCAAACTCGGCCACCACATTGAAACCGTAATAGGCCACCAGCACCGCGATCACGCTCGCCGAGGCGGCAATCATTACAAAGTACAAATTGGTGGGATACGGATAGACCTGCGGAGGAATATCGAACAGCGCCCGAACCGCGGTCGCCGACACGGTGATCATGGCCGCCGAGATGGCCACGAAGATCAGCACGTTCGCACCGTTGTAGAGCCGCGACATCTTCTCGCCCATGTTGTGTTCGATATAGGTGTAGAGACTGAGGCGCACTTTGACCGCGATCGGCGCCGTGATGAGCCAGAAGCTCAGCGAGGCCAGCGTGTTGCCGATGAGGAGCCCGATCAGGATGTCCTCGATGGTGGCGCCCATCGCCACGAACGCGGCGCCGATGACGAATTCGGTTGCGGCGACGTGTTCCGAGCCATAAAGGCCAAGGAAGTGAGTGGCGCCATGCAGCCGGTGCTTGGGCACGGGCAGTTGTTCGTCATCTATTTCGGATATGGAGCCTTGATGATCGCGGATGGTATTAGTCATTTTGTCATCCCCTTAATTTTTGTTTTAAGCGATTCTGTTTGAGAGCTTAATCTACATATGGAGCAGGTTGTCGACTCTTGGCTTCTGTCTGTACACGTGGATGTCGGATAGAGTGAGAGGCTGGTCGCGGCCTCTATTTTCCAAGCAAGCTGGTGCGCTCGATCACCTTTCCGGTCACCCACTGCGCGTTGGCCAGAGCCTCTTCGCTCGATATGGTCCCTTCCAGCGACAGCGCGAATCGTTGTCCGACAGCAGTGCCGATGCTCTGGAACTCGGGAATCGCGACAAACTGTATTCCGGTATAAGGCACGTCCTCGACGGTCGGGTTCTTCGGATCGGCTGCCTGGATTGAGGCGAGCGTCATCTCGGCGAACGGCGCCGCGTCGAGATAAGCGGGGTTTTGGTAAAGTGAGGTGCGGGTGCCCGGCGGTACGCTCGCCCAGCCTTCCTTCTCCGCGATGAGTTCAGTGTATTCACTGGACGTAGCCCAAGCGACGAATTTCTTGGCCGCTTCCTGATGTTGCGAGCCCGCCGATATCGCCAGCGTCCAGGCCCACAGCCAGTTGCTGCGCTTACCGAGCCCCCTGTCCGGGGCAAGTGCAAAGCCGACGCTGTCGACGACTCTGGATCGTTCTGAGTTGGTGATCGCAGAGGCCGCAACCGTGGCGTCGATCCATATGCCGCACTTGCCGTCCTGGAATAACGCGAGGTTCTCATTGTAACCGTTCGTCCAGGCGTCGGGAGGACCGTAATCCTTCAACAGCTGCAGATAGTCGTTGAGCGTGGTCGCCCAGGCCGTGCTATCGAACTGCGGCCGCCAGTTCTCGTCGAACCAACGCGCGCCGTACGAATTGGCCATGGCGGTCAGCAAGGCCATGTTCTCGCCCCAGCCCGGCTTGCCACGCAGGCAGATGCCGTAGACCTGGTTGCTCTTGTCGGTAATCGCCGCCGCCGCCTTCCTGATGAAGTCCCAGGTGGGATCAGCGGGCATTTGTAGCCCGGCCTTGTCGAACAGGTCGGTCCGGTACATGGTGAACGAGGACTCACCGTAGAACGGAGCCGCGTAGAGCGTGCCGCCGATCGACAGGCCTGCGCGGATCGGTGGCAGAATATCGTCGACGTCGTAGCCGCCGGGCATGTTATTCAGTGGCACCAGCCAGTCGCGGTCGGCCCAGATGGGTACTTCGTAGGTCCCGATGGTTACGACATCGAAGCGTCCGCTGCCGGTCGCGATATCGGTGGTGACGCGCTGGCGTAAAACGTTTTCTTCGAGCGTTACCCAGTTGAGTTCGATACCCGGGTTGGCCTCGGTGAAGTTCGCCGACAGCGCCTGCATCCGGATCATGTCGTCATTGTTGACGGTCGCGATCGTAATCGTCGTCTGCGCCTGGGCGAGGCTTGCGGCGCAACCGAGACCGAAGGCGATACCACTGATAAACACGGACTTGAAAATTTTCATCTCTTTCCTCCAATGGCATCTTTTATTTATTCATCCTATTAGCGTGCCCGGGTACTGCGTAGACTGTTCACGGTATACGCTCAGCTTGAATAAAAGCTAGTATTTTAACCGCCAATCTCTATACTTTTCTGTGCTATTCTGACTCGGGATGGAAGGAAACACAAGCCGTGGAACAAGTGCAAACGACACAAGGAATGCCTGAGCTGGAAATTGGCGAGAAAGAATCAGGCGCCATCCGTTACCTCGAACACGGCTCTCCTCACTGGCGAATCCGCTGGCATTGTCACGACGAGTACGAATTGCACCTGATCGTCGCCAGTAGTGGCAAAATGTTCATCGGCGATTATATTGGTAAATTCAGACCTGGCTGCCTGGTCCTGACCGGCCCCCGCGTGCCTCACAACTGGGTCAGCTTTGGCATCGATGGAACCCGTTATGCGCTGCGTGATCACATCGTACACTTCGAGCATGAGGCCATTGCCAGCGCCGCTACCGCCTTGCCGGAATTACGCATGTTGCTACCCTTGCTAGAGCGTTCCAGGCACGGTATCGAGTTTTTGAACCACGGGGAAATCGCCGAGAAGTATCTGTTGCAGATCAGGGAATCGGATGGCGCGGCGCGTCTGGGCTATTTCTGCGAACTGCTGGATAGCCTGGCCCGTAGTCCGGACCAACGGCAATTGTCGACCATTCAGTTCGATTTACCCGAGGCTGAAGATTTGCAGGGAAAAATCGACCTCGTGATCGAATACGTGATGGAACACTATCGGAGTAAAATCTCAATGGCGCAGGTTGCAGACATCGTCGGCATGAGCGAGAACCATTTCTCGCGTTTTTTTCGCAAGACCACGGGCAACCGTTTCAGAGAATTCGTCAATCGGGTCAGGGTCGCCAAAGCCTGTGACCTACTGGCCCAAACCGGCATGACTATTACCTATATTTGTCATGAAGTCGGCTTCAACAATGTCGCCAACTTCAACCGGCGGTTCGCGCAGTACAAACAGATATCTCCTAGCAAGTATCGCCAACTGGTAAGTCAACGCTATACTCACCAGAAGAGGTGAAGATGCCGAAGAGGTATACGGACTCGCTTGTGCCCACTCTGGAAATCTACGGAGCTTCTCTATAAGTTCTGGTTCCGATCGAGTTTTGCTGATTATTCGCTCCACCCTTTCCGCCAGCAATTTGAGCTGTTGATTTTCTTATCACGTCCTTGTGGCACAACTGGATAGCGCGACGCCCTCCTAAGGCGTAAGTTGCAGGTTCGAATCCCGCCGGGGACGCCAGCCTGTTCGCCGCCGGCAGTGCCGCGACGAAAGCGAGCGGCTTGCCTGGGCGCTCGGTTTCATCTATAGAGATTCGAGCGACCACGTAATGGAAACCCGATGCCCGAGCACGGCCCTCGCGTTGGCCTGATCCTGGATGCACTGCCCGCTGCGGAACGCCCCGGGCGATGCTGATCGAGTGCGGCCTGATCGAGATCAGCGTGATGTCGTTGAATGGGCGCAAGTCAATCCTGAATCACATCGAGAGCGGCGAACTGCTCGGAGAAATCGCCGTGCTGGACGGCAAGCCGAGCAACGCCGAGGCTGCCAGCGACCCCGAGTTGATGGGCAAGGTGCCGGGCATTGTTTATCGAGCTTTTTCCACCCATTTGAGCAGGAAGGCCGGGCTCAGTAAGACAGCGGCTCAGACCGGCGCAGTCAACCTGGTCCGGCGCTTTTGCTCTGCGCTCAATCTGCATGTTCACCTGACGTGAAAGGATTTACCAATGCCGCATCAAGCAATGCTTTGGTCATCTTGCGGCATGGAAAAAGGTGAACTAAAGGTACCCAGCTTCAATGTCAACGACTCGGTCACCAAATCACCCAGCGCACGCATTGCATTTATTGTCAGATCAGCAAGATAGAGCAGAGCATCCCGTATACTATTCAATGCAATTACAGGGTCATTATAAGCTGCAAATCAACAGTCTTAACCCTATGAAACATAAACTTTCCCAGAAACCTGCCTCCACCATCTCATCGCTAGAGGATCTCGCACAATGTGCGGATTACTCGTTTATGGATACGCTCAACTGCGATCCTGAGGCAACGGCAGACGGTACGGATCACGCACCACGCCAGGTCTTTTCGGGACATTATGTCCCCGTTAAACCGACACCCATTGAAAATCCCGAGTATGTTGCGCACAGTCAGTCGTTTTTTCATGAACTGGGTTTTGCGGATAGCCTGGCCGAGTCAGCTGATTTTATGCGGGTGTTCAGTGGTGATCTCTCGGCTGTGCCAGCGCCGATGCGCAAGGTAGGTTGGGCCACGGGCTACGCGTTGTCTATTTTCGGCACCGAGTACAAACAACAGTGCCCGTTCCAGACCGGCAACGGCTATGGTGATGGTCGCGCGGTGTCGGTACTTGAGGCCCTGATCCCAAATGGGATCCCTGATCGAGAAAGGGGGCAACGCTGGGAAATGCAGCTCAAAGGTGGCGGTCGCACACCATATTGTCGTGGTGCGGATGGTCGTGCCGTGTTGCGCTCGAGTGTGCGGGAGTTTCTGGCGCAGGAGCATATGCACGCGCTGGGTGTGCCCACCTCACGTTCGTTAAGTTTGTATGTGTCGACAACCGAAACGGTGCAGCGACCCTGGTATTCAGGGGTTTCGCGATCCTTCTATCCGTTCCGAATGGGCGATGAGGCGGTGGCGATCTCGACCCGCGGCGCGCCGTCGTTCCTTCGTGTTGGCCAGATTGAACTGTTCGGTCGCCGTGCCCGCCAGCAGGCCCATCCTGATGCAATGGCCGAACTCGAACAGATCGTGTTGCACCTGATTGATCGTGAATACGCGCAGATTATTGATAACTCACTCAGCCTGTCCGACAAAGTGCTGTTGCTGGCGCGGGAATTTCGCCGTCGTTTGACCTCGTTGGTGGCCAACTGGATCCGGGTCGGTTATTGCCAGGGTAACTTCAACAGCGATAACACGCAGGCCGGTGGCGTTACCCTGGATTATGGTCCGTTTGGATTCATCGAAGTATTTGATCCCAACTACCAGCCATGGACCGGGGGTGGGGAACACTTCGCGTTCTGGAATCAACCCGTGGCCGCGCAACGTAACTTCGAGATGTTCTGTACGGCGTTGCGTCCCTTGCTGGCGAACGAGGCTGATTCTGTACCGGGTGCATTGCAACAACTCGACGAGATTCAAAACGGCTTTGCCCAGGCTGTGCAAGAACAAATGGAAACTATGTTAGCAGCCAAGCTTGGACTCGAAACCTTTGACGCGGCGTTATTCACTGAACTGGCCACGTTGATGATGCAAACCTCGGTGGATTACACCATCTTCTTCCGCGAGCTCTCATCGATACCGGATGACATCGGTCCGCTGAAAAAAAGCTTCTACCGCGATGTGAATGAGGAGCTGGACCAGAAATGGAGTGAGTGGCTCAACAAATGGCAATTGCTTGTTAGCTCTTCGACGCGTAGTGTGGAAGATATCTCCGCGCAGATGAAACGGGTAAACCCAAAATACACGTTGCGCGAGTGGTTACTGGCCCCGGCTTATCGACAAGCGGCCACAGGGGACTACGATCTTCTTAGAGAACTGCAGGAGATTATGACGCAACCTTACGCCGAGCAGTCCAAAGCTGTGGAGGAGAAATACTACAAACTCAAGCCATCTGAATTCAGCGAGCTTGGTGGCGTGTCGCATATGAGCTGTTCTTCTTAGAGCAAAACACCTCCAACCCTACTAAATCACCAACCTTGAACTTCCTAATACCTTGAATTCGATTACATCCCCGAATTTTTAGTTATTGTTTTATCACTCCTGAGGTGATGAGGCTCGCCGCTGACTAAAGTCAGGGTTAATGGTCAAATGGTCGCCAGTTAAGTCCATCTGGATCACCTCGATGACCCTGATTGGAGTCGGTGGGGCGATTTTGACGTTTTCACTGGAAAACCTGCTGGTGTTCCTGGTGAGCTCGGCCATTGCCCTGTGCCTGGGCATTCACTGGGCATGCATCGTTTGTTTATTCATCGCAGTTATGCGGCGCCGAAGTGGCTGGAGTATCGGTTTGTGTATTTTGGGACGCTGGTAGGGCTGGCCGGTCCGTTGGGCATGATGTACACGCATGATCTGCGCGGTACTGACAAGTTAACTTGAGGGCATGGGATGAAGCTACATAGTGCAGGCACTTTTGCTAAAATACTATGTTGTTATTGCCCACTTTAAGCTGTAGTTATGGGTCTAAAAGTCATTGAATTCCCACTTTTCAAGGTAAAAATAGTTAACTTGTCAGTACCGTGCGAAAGTACATGCCCTCCTCGCCACAAGGTGATCCACGCGATCAACGTTGGTCAATTCTTGTGCGCAATCATGCTAAGGCGATCATTGCCTGCGATTTCTGCACAGTGGTGACGGCCACGTTTCGAGTCATCTACGTCTTTATAGTGATCGAGCATCAGACATGACGCATTATCCATCTCAATGTAACTTCAAATCCAACAGCAGAATGGACATTGCAGCGACTGCGCGACGCCATAGCCTCTGACCATCTTTACCAGTTTCTGATTCATGATCGAGACTGTATCTTCTCTTCACAGCTCGACAATTCCGCTACTCGCATGGGCCTTCGTGTCCTGCGAACCCCTTTTCGAAGCCCGAAAGCCCATGGTCTCTGCGAACGACTGATCGGAACAATTCGCAGAGAATGCCTCGACTATCTCATTCCCTTGACACGAAATCACCTGCGCAGCGTTATGAATGATTGGGTAGCCCATTATAATCATGGCAGACCACACTCGCGCATTGGACCGGGCATTCCAGACCCACCGACCAATCTTCCCGCTACACC
>CAMYKE010000045.1 GCA_947258895.1 uncultured Pseudomonadales bacterium
CTGCGCTGTTCGTCCTGGAACAGGGACTCCACGACATACACATCCCTGCCGCGCACGTTCACCAGTGGTCGGCACTTATGCTCGCCGTCGCTGAAGTTCCGTTCTTCAAGCTCGCCAGGCTTGATTCCCAACCGGTCACTGATTCTTGTCGCCAGGGAATGACTGGTATCCAATGCGAAAATACACAAATCGTTAGTCATGGTAAGGCCCTCTCGAAATTGTTCGCCGGCATCCGCCACCGCTATAGAATCGAGACTATATCTTCGCTGCCGGGGCAGGGTACGCAGTTGATTTGCGTCACATTACTGTGATTGCAATCGAACTATGCTGTGTTGATGGGCGGGTTGAAATTGTCCGCATGGAAGTGAACCGAGGCGCAAATGACCTTAAAATTTAACGATCGGAGTGACGCGGGGCGCAGGCTTGCCAACCAGTTCAGTTCGTATGCCGGGCAGCCCGGGATCGTGGTGCTGGCGCTGCCCCGGGGCGGGGTGCCGGTAGCCTTCGAGGTAGCCGAGTACTTGCATGCGCCGCTGGATATCATGCTGGTGCGCAAGGTGGGCGTGCCGGGACAGCGGGAACTGGCGATGGGCGCGATTGCGTCCGGCGACGTGCTTATTATGAATCAGTCGATCGTAAACGCCCTGAACATCCCCGAGTCCGAGGTCGAGCGATCGGTAGCGGCTGAGCGTCAGGAACTCGCGCGCCGGGAACGTGCATATCGTGGGGACCTGCCGCCCTGCGACCTGGAGTCCAAAACCGTCATTATCATCGATGACGGTATAGCGACCGGCGCCACCATGCGGGCCGCAATCGCCGCCGCAAGACAGCAGCAGCCGAAGCGGCTGGTCGTCGGGGCGCCCACCGCGGCCCGGGATAGCTGCGAGGTAATTCGCAAAGAAGTCGACGAGCTGATCTCGGGCGCGACAGCGGGAGGAGTAAGTTGGACTATAGTGAGAGCGTCATGAACGAGGAAATAAACGCCAGGGCGGTACTTATCGATGGCGATGGAGTGCAGCTAGCGGGCGATCTGGCGGTGCCAGACAACGCCAGGGGCGTCATTTTGTTCGTGCATGGCAGCGGCAGCAGTCGTTTCAGCGTGCGCAACCGGTTCGTTGCGCAGCAGCTGCAAAAGGCGGGTTTCGCGACGCTGCTGTTTGATCTGCTGACGGCAGCGGAAGACCGTGAGGACCGGTTTACCGGCCTGTATCGCTTCGATATCGAGCTGTTAACCCGGCGCACCGTGGCTGCAACCCTCTGGCTGGCAGCATTGCCGGAGCTGGCGGGCAGTACTATCGGTTATTTTGGGGCTAGCACCGGCGCTGCCGCGGCGCTGGTTGCAGCCAGCACACACCCGGATTATGTCAGCGCAGTGGTATCGCGGGGCGGGCGTCCGGACCTGGCGGCCCATGCGCTTCCCGAGGTGCAAGCCGCGACCCTGCTCATCGTCGGCGGTGATGACCATCAGGTGATCGAACTGAACCGGATCGCACAACGGCAACTCACCTGTCATAACCGGCTGGAGATCATCCCCGGAGCAACTCACCTTTTCGAGGAACCCGGAGCGCTGGAAAACGTGGTGCGCCTCGCCGGTAGCTGGTTTGGGGATTTCCTGCCCCCCGCCAAATGACGGGGGACCGGGGTTGCATCACTACAGTCGGGCTCTTCTCGATCGGAGGCGTGCGCAGCATAGCGGGGTCGACAGGAAATTTTCGCGGGCGCTGTCGCTGCTCTGCCGTGCTGCAAGCGATCAGGGATACGGATACGGCCGGTATTCGGTAGGGAAGTCTATTTGGACCTGGTAACTGGCCTGCAGGAAGGCGACCAGGTCGATCAGTTGGCTGACCGTCATCACATCATTGTAGTTGCGCATTTTGGACACCTGCTCCGGCAGGATGGCTTCGGGTACATAGCCGACCGCTAGTTTATGCGAAGGGTTGATGATGGAGGTCACCAGTTCGCCATAGGTTCTTACCCGTTTCGTTGCGCCGCCCAGAAGTACCCGAATTTCCGAGGTCTGTTCCGGCTCCGGCAGGTCTATACCCGAAACGGTATGACAGGCAGTGCATTGGAGCGCGACGAAGGCCTGCTGGCCACGTTCGCCGTTTCCTTCGGGCAGGCTAAACCCCCTGGGTGATTGAGGACCGGTATCACACCCGGCCAGTAAGGTGACCAATACGCTTGATACGATAGAGGCATATATTTTCATAGCTATTGCTCCTGGTAAACCACTGCACCGGGGTAGTGTACCCTGCGGGGCACAGAGACTATTGATCTGGGGCATGTTTGCGACCCTGTAACCGAACGCCACGACCAGCGTTCACCTGCCGCAGCGGGTGTTTCCAGGGCGGCTAGGGCGTAGAATTTCAGGGAGCTTTCGGGTGTTCGATTGCGTGTTTGATTACCTGCCTGATCGCCGCTTCCGGCAGTGGATCCGAGTCCCGGAAAGTAATGCAGCCCTTGCCCGTTTTTATGGCCGGGTATTTTTCCCTGAACCGGGCAAGGTGATGCGCGCCGCAGGTATATAACGACACGTAGTGCTTCTGGTTGGCTATCGCAACCCAGCCATCTCCTACCTTGTAGGTCGGCATCCGGTAGGACAGGTCGATCGTTGCCTGGGGGTATGACTCCAGGATGAGGTCGTGGAGCTTTTGCAACCGCGGCTTGCGCGGCTCCGGCACGGACGGGAGATATTGTCGTACGTCACTATTCATAACGCTGCTCCTCAGCTTGGGAATCTCCGGGTCTGACTCGCGTCACTTGCAAAGATAGCCGCTGGCCGCCAACCCGGCTGGCGTCTGCTCGGGCCACGGAGGGGCGTCTATTTATTCGTTTGTAGCGCGTCCTGGGCATACACGCTGACGCCTTCGTCGATGAAGGTCAGGGCGTCACGGATGGTAGCAAACATCGATCGCTCACCCATGTACTGGTGCAGTGGCGAGGTTTTGATCGCGTCCCTGACCGGACCGATGGGATTGGTGATGTAGAACTCGATCCCCTGCATCCTCAGGTTTTCAATAACCTGCTGCAGCATTAACAGCGCCGTGCAGTCGACATTGTTTACCGCTTCCGCATCGAACACCACGTACTTTAGCATACCGGCCGGGCGCTTTTTGATCCAGCCGTAGAGCTTGCCGACGAAGAAGTCCTTGTTGGCAAAGTACAGGGGCGCGTCGAACCGAAAAATCAGCACGTCGTCGCGCACCTGGGCATCCTTGAAGCGAGTCACATTGCGAAATAAGCGGCCTCCCTGGATGGAGCCAAGCTCGGTCATGTGCGGATTGGCCGTGTTGTAAATTACCATGAAGATCGACAGGGTGACACCCAGTATGAGCCCTTGCTGTACGCCCAGCACCAGCGTGACCAGAAACGTGGCGAGCAGGATCGTAAATTCCCGTTTGCTCTGTTTGAACAGGGCCTTTATTTGTCCAAACTTGAACAGGCCCGCGACGGAAACAATAATGATCACCGATAGCAGCGCCTTGGGCAGGGGGTAATCCGCGAACAACGGCGTCAGGAAAATCACGGTCACCAGGATGATAAATGACGAAACCACGGCAGACACCTGGGTTAAGGCGCCCGCTTCCACGAGCGCCGCACTCCTTGAGAAACTGGCGGAGACCGGGAACGCCCTGAAAAAAGCGCCAACAAAATTGGCCGCGCCTATGGCAACCAGCTCTTTATTGGGCTTTACGCTGATGCGGTCGGTTGGTTTTTCCTGCGACTTGCAGATTGCCATGGTGCCGATGTAACCCATCAATGCGACGGTTAGCGCCACCGGCAGCAAGCCGGCCAACTCGGAAAGGGAGATATTCGGTATCGTCACCGCGGGCAACCCCCGTGGGATCGAAGCGATAACATCCACGCCGTGCCCCTCGGCATTCCAGATTCCCGAGCACAGCATGCCTGTCACCAGCAATAGCAGTGCGCCGGGCAAGCCGGGAAACAGCCGCCTGGAAGAAACCATAAACAACATGCCGCCGATGCCTGTTGCGACCGTCAGCCAATGCCAGTGCGAAATTTGCAGGAGCAGCTGGTAAACCAGGGCGAAGATATTTCCACCCGCGACGTCGACGCCGACCATACTGCCAAATTGGCTCGCCATGATGATTAGCGCCGCGGCAGAGGTATACCCCACTATTACCGGGTACGACAAAAAGTTCGCAATAAAGCCAAGTTTGATAAAACCGAAAAAACATTGAATAACCCCGACCAGCAGAGTGAGCGCGATGGCTAACTCCAGGTATTGATCGGATCCCGGTTCGGCCAGTATGCGCAGGCCGGTAATAATCAGAATTGCGTCAAGGGCGACGGGGCCGATGGATATCTTGTTGGAGGTGCCCAGCAACGCATAGACAATCGGCGGGAAAATACTGGCATACAGCCCATATTCCGGCGGCAAGCCAGCCACCACGGCATAGCCCATACCCTGGGGGATGAGCATAACCGCAATCGTAATCCCGGCAAGCAGGTCGCTCTTGAACGAACTTCTGCGGTAGCCTTGTAACCACAACAGCCCCGGGAAAATAGTACGAAGCATAGAATCACACCTGCCTGGATAATGTAGGGTGATGTAACCGGTGTACCCGGCACTTTACCAGGGCAATGGTTCCGGCTGGCGGCCGGCTGCCAGCAGCCGTAGTAACCGTCGGGACTCGCAGGTAAACGAATCCCGGGTAGGCCGCGCTACCTGCAGCCGCTAACGAGTTCGTGGCTTCTGCGCCTTGCTAGCGTGCATCGGGCATGCTGTCGCGCAGGTCCACCATGAACTGCTGGTTTACCTGGATCAGGCCGCGCTTGGGTCGGTCCAGGTCGATAATGATAAATACGATCAACGTAATCAACAACGAGACCAGTATGATGGGTGCCAGAATCCGCTTGCCGCTCAGGCCAGCCGAGTAACCCAGCATGCCGCCCGATGAGATAAACACCAGGAACAGCAACAGCAGCACGATTTCCGGGACATGCAATTGCAATAGCGCATTCCTCTTGCCCTGGCTATCGATCAGATCATTCAGTGATTTTACGAACGTGCCGGTGGTTACCGCGCGGGGGTCATCGTTGGTGGCTGCTACGGCCAATGTCCAGAGCTGGTTTTGCACAGCGACGACCTGCTCGTTAAAAGCGGCGCGCTCGCTGGATCTGGTCAGGTCGATTTTGCCGATCGAGACTCGCAGTTCCAAATAGTTTCGAAACAATTCATCTACCTGACTCCGATACTGCTCCGGCAACAACTCTGCCCGCAACAGTGCGGTTCCGATCGCGTTGGTTTCAGCAATCAGGGCCATACTGCGATTATCGAATCGCTGCATGGACATACTGAAGGTGAAACCGAGTAACAGGGCGAGCAGGCCCAGGATGCTGGCCTGGATAGAGCCGGTGAGCGATTTTACCTCGCTGTCGGTGCGAGTTTGAACGAAGCGTCCCGCCTGAAAGCCGAATTCGTTGCTGGCCATGATGGCAAGAAACAGCGCCACGCAAATCGCAGCGCTGCTGAATCCGTAGAGTAATTCCTGTTGTTCCATTAGCCCGTGTCCGTCACCGATTGTGGTGCTCTGGCAGCCGTTCGGCACGACAAAGCAACTCTGACTGACTGCTAATCGATGGCGTCGGGCAAAGGCCTGATTTCATGGCTTATTCTCAAATTTGATGCGGTATCGGTGACGGATGCGGGCCAGTCCTCCGGGGTTGCCTGCGACGCACGCCGGTCCCGGTCGCCCTGGCCGGGACCGGACTGACTGTTTACACGACGTTTAACCGCACATCGATGTTATTGCGAGTTGCGTTTGAGTAGGGGCAGACCTGGTGCGCGGCTGCCACAATTTCTTCCGCCGCTGCCTTGTCCATACCCGGAACCTTGATGTTCAGGTCTACCTCGATACCGAAACCGCCCGGAATTTCGCCGATGCCCACTGTGGAATCAATGGAAAGGTCTGCCGGTAGCTGCACATTTTTTTGCCCGGCTGCGAACTTCATGGCGCCGATAAAACAGGCGGCGTACCCGCATGCGAACAGTTGTTCCGGGTTGGTTCCGTCGCCGCCCCCGCCGCCCAGTTCCTTGGGTGTGGTCAGCTTCACGTCGACGCCCTTATCCGAAGTGACTGCGCGGCCGTCGCGCCCGCCGGTTGCCGTGGCATGCGCCTTGTAAAGAATCTCTTCAATTGCCATGTTGCTCTCCTCGTTGTTATAGAGGCAGCCATTCTTGCACAGATGACCGAACTTTTGTATTCATTCGCGCAATGGATCGCCGCGCGAGACTCTGCAGGTCTTTAGGGAAAGTATCAACGGGGTGACATTGTTGCCAGTGCTCTGGTTGCTGCTATAGAGTGACGCGAGAGAAACGGCAACTGCGGCCGCTGCGCCGGGGTATGACCGCCATGAGCAAGCGGACGGAGTACTGGTCATGAAGCTTTCACTGTCAGATAGAAAAATCAAATCCCGGCATGGTAGCGTGCGGCTAACCCTGGTTCGGGTACTGCTGGTTATCTGCCTGCTGGGCGGTACCGCGCAATATTTCAGGGCGGGCGATAGTGACCGGCTCGCGGACCTGGCGCGCTCTGTCGCGGCGCTGTTCGATTCCTCTGTCGATGGTGCAGGGGCATCATCCTATCACTATCAAAATATTGACCTGGTGGGCAGGATTACCCACGTCAAGGATGGCGATTCGCTGATTCTTGCGGTGGATGGCAGGGACGTTGAAATTCGCTTGCATGGTGTCGACGCGCCGGAGTGGAAGCAGCCCCATGGCGAGGCGGCGAAACGTGCCCTGAGAAAAATGGTCTTGCGGCGGCAGGTGGGTGTGGAGGCGGTGACTGTCGACAGTTATGGCCGCACGGTCGGAACGCTATTCCTCGAGGAGCGCAATATTAACCTGGAGATGGTGCGTACCGGTAACGCGTGGTGGTATCGGCGCTATGCCTCTGCAGATAAAGCGCTGCAACGTGCGGAAATGCAGGCGAAATCCGAACGCATCGGTCTCTGGCGAGGCGCTGACCCGGTGCCGCCGTGGGATTGGCGGCAATCTCGATAGTTTTACTCTGCACCGCAAAATAAATTGCGGTTTGACTCGACGTTTTGCCGACAAATCCCTATAGTAGCGCCCCTCACAGAATCCCATCCGTCGCCGTGCAGGAATAAGCCCGTGATCTCCACCGCAAACATTACCATGCAGTTTGGCTCCAGGCCGTTGTTCGAAAACATATCGGTCAAGTTTGGCGATGGCAATCGCTATGGCCTGATTGGCGCCAATGGCTGCGGTAAATCCACCTTGATGAAAATCCTCGACGGTAGCCTGGCGCCGACCTCGGGTAATGTATCCATTAGCCCGGACGAGCGGATTGGGAAATTGCACCAGGATCAGTTCGCGTTCGAGAAATACAGTGTGGTCGATACCGTCATCAGGGGCCATGAGGAGTTGTGGCAGGTAAAACAGGAACGTGAGCGTATCTATGCGCTGGCGGAAATGTCGGAACAGGACGGCATGCGAGTGGCGGAACTGGAAGTCCGGTTCGCAGAACTGGACGGTTACAGTGCCGAGAGCCGTGCCGGTGAGATCCTGTTGGGGGCAGGGATTGGTGAGGAGTCGCATTTCGGTCCCATGAGCGAGGTCGCGCCGGGCTGGAAGCTGCGCGTGCTGCTGGCCCAGGCGCTGTTTGCCGACCCGGACATCCTGTTGCTCGACGAGCCGACCAACAACCTGGATATCGACACCATTCGCTGGCTGGAAGGGGTGCTCAACGAGCGCAGCAGCACCATGATCATCATCTCCCACGATCGCCATTTCCTGAACGCGGTCTGCACCCACATGGCGGATATTGATTTTGGCGAACTGCGTGTTTATCCGGGCAACTATGATGATTTCATGATTGCATCGACCCAGGTGCGCGAGCGCCAGCAATCCGAGAACGCCAAAAAGATCGCCCAGATCAACGAATTGAAGCATTTTGTCAGCCGCTTCTCGGCTAACGCGTCGAAGGCCCGGCAGGCGACCTCGCGGGCGCGCCAGATCGAGAAGATCGAGTTGGAGGACATCAAGCCGTCCAGTCGGGTCAGTCCTTTTATCCGCTTCAAGCAGGAGCAAAAACTCCATCGCCAGGCGCTGGTACTGGACAACCTGGGGCATGGCTTCGACGGCGAAACCCTGTTCAGCAAGGGCAATTTGATTCTGGAGGCGGGCTCCCGGTTGGCTGTGATAGGAGACAACGGGGCGGGCAAGACCACTTTCCTGCGCTGCCTTATGGACCAGGTAGAGGCCGATAACGGCAGCAGCCAGTGGGCGGAAAACGCCACGCTGGGCTATTGTCCGCAAGATAGCACGGCCGACTTCGATGTCGACCTGACGCTGTTCGACTGGATGACCCGATGGCGCAAGCCCGGCCAGGGAGACCAGATCGTGCGCGCCACGTTGGGGCGGCTGTTGTTTTCCACCGAGGATTTCACCAAACAGGTCAGGGTTTGCTCCGGGGGTGAAAAGAATCGGCTGCTGTTCGGCAAGCTGATGCTACAGGAAACCAATGTGCTATTGCTGGACGAACCCACCAATCACCTCGACATGGAGGCCATCGAAGCCCTGAATCTGGCGCTGGAACATTATGACGGCACCCTGATATTCGTCAGCCACGACCGTGAATTTGTGTCGTCACTGGCCACACGGGTTATAGAGATCCGGGATCAACAACTGGTGGATTTCCAGGGTGGCTACGAGGAATACCTGGCCAGTCAGCAGCAAGCGGGCAAAGTCGCGACATCCTGATGATTGACGCCACGGATCTCGCGGTGTCGGCGACAAGGGTTCCATGCCCGGCGGCGATGGTGTTTCCTAGCCGCCATATCTCACCGATTCGGCGATCCAATGCCCAGAAGCCTTGTCAGTGCAGTGCGAATTGCCTATTTGGTTTCTCGCCGGATCTT